>JAITQA010000043.1 GCA_031289145.1 Dysgonamonadaceae bacterium
TTTTTATGAAGACCGCGAAAAACCGTGTTCCCGTGATAAATGTAATCTTCTCCCTGCCCCAAATCAAAATAGACGATGTTGATGGAATAGAGTTTTTTGACACGGGCATAAGGGTCGCCCTCATCAATGTACTCGGCTATTGTTTTGGATACGCCGTACAGCATCCGGTGGAAATAATCCAACTCCCGGTTGTTCTGTATTTCTATGATGATTAATTCGCCCCGGCTGTTTTCAGCGAGTAAATCGACCCGGTTGAACTTGTCTTCCGGATCGGTTTTGTTACTTTCGCTTTCCAAGAGGCGTTCTATACGGATGTCTTCGCCTAAAAGAGTGGACACCAAGCCCTCCAGGACGACAAAATTTGACTTCTGCCGCAACAGCCGCTTGGCAGCCCAATCGAAACGAACCAGATTA
This sequence comes from Dysgonamonadaceae bacterium, assembly GCA_031289145.1. Taxonomy (GTDB): domain Bacteria; phylum Bacteroidota; class Bacteroidia; order Bacteroidales; family Azobacteroidaceae; genus Azobacteroides. The sequence goes on from JAITQA010000043.1 coordinate 415, forward strand.
CTTTTTCCCATGATGGTATGCTATTGGTAAATGATACTGTACAAAGATAGGTATTAATTATGGATTATGAATTAAAAAATCCATTTCTTTGTTTTTTAGTTGCCTTAAAGTTTTAGCCTCATATTTGTATATTTACAAAATAAGCCGTAAATTTGTGTCGCCCAAAAATGTTTTAAAGAATTTGCTCGCAAGTGTAACCGGTATGTATCCGGTTCCGGCTAACTATCCGGTGGGCGCACTTGTGTTGAGGAGAAATACTATGCCGAATGAAATAAGAACAAGATTTGCGCCGAGTCCAACCGGTTTTATGCATATCGGAAATCTGCGGACAGCGCTTTATGCCTTTTTGTTTGCGAAAAAAAACAAGGGCAAATTCGTTTTACGTATCGAAGATACCGATCAGGAACGCTTGGTTGCGCATGCTTTGGAAACGATTTACAAAACCCTGCGTTTTGCCGGATTGGTTTATGATGAAGGTCCGGATGCCGGAGGCGCTTATGGGCCTTATATACAAAGTGAGCGGAAAGCGATTTATGCGGAATATGCACAGAAACTGATAGATTCCGGACATGCTTACCGCTGTTTTTGTACCAAGGAACGTTTGGAAACTCTGGTCGATGCATCGGGAAACCGCCGTTACGACAAGCATTGCCTGCACCTCAGTCAGGAGGAAATAGCCCAAAAACTGGCTTCCGGAATTGGCTATGTAGTTCGACAGCATGTTTCGCAGGAAGGATTTACAAGTTTTTTTGATGCGGTATACGGCGAAATTTCGGTTGAGAACAAAGAACTGCATGACAATGTCCTGATGAAGTCCGACGGCTTTCCGACTTACAATTTTGCCAATGTGGTAGACGACCATTTGATGGCAATCAGCCATGTATTTCGTGGTATGGAATACCTGAGCAGCACACCCAACTACAACTTACTGTACGAATCTTTCGGCTGGGATACACCTCAATATGTACACCTGCCGCATATCATGCGCGATAAGCAACATAAACTCAGCAAACGATATGGAGACGCCAATTTTGAGGACTTTCTGGATAAAGGATTTTTACCGGAAGCCGTGTTGAATTACGTAGCTTTGTTGGGCTGGAATCCCAAAAACGACCGGGAAAAATTTTCATTGGAAGAATTGACGGCGTATTTCGATATATCCGGTATCTCAAAGTCACCGGCTGTATTTGACGAAGCAAAATTACGTTGGATTAATTCGTTGTATATAAAAGAATTACCTTTCGATGTGTTTCACCGGCAAGCGCTTCCGTATTACAATATGTTATCACTGCCGGTGGACAGGAATCTGCTGAGCGGCTTGCTACAATCCAGAATCAGTGTTTTTTCCGACATTCCGGAACGCATTGCTTTTCTTGCTGATTTCGAAGATTACGATGTAAATTTGTTTGTCCAAAAAGATGCTAAATCGGATTTAGCATTGGCAAAAACACTTCTCCCGCATGTTATCGCCGTTTCGGAAGCAATTGATACTTGGGAGAATACCATTTTATTCGCAGCTTTTGAACCGCTTGCAGACAAGCTGGGCGTCAAAAAAAAGCAATTGTTCTGGATAATCCGAATTGCGGTAACCGGACATATATCAACGCCTTGTGGCGCAACGGAAGCTTGTGCCTTAATCGGAAAAGCAGCCACTTTGAAGCGTTTGAAATATTCTTGGGATAGACTGTGAATTTTTTAGAAAAAGTAATGCTAATTGGTAGAAAAGTATTATTTTTGTATTAATTTAATAGCAGGAACAAATATGGATATCATAGAATTAAATAAAAAACAGGCTCGTTGATTTTCCTCATATCGCATCTGTCGAACCATTACTCTCCGAATTTGTGAAAGAGTATCGTTCTCTTGTCGTAAAAAAGAAATACAAAGTTATATACTATATTGATAGAGAAATCATCTATATATCAGCGGTATGGGATTGCCGACAAAATCCGGATAATTTTAAAAGCGGCATACGATAGAACCTTGGTCGATACTATTTTTTATCCTGAAATTTGGCACATATCAAAATATGCACTATATTTGCATCACGGAAGCGAGGCCCATTCGTCTATCGGTTAGGACGCAAGATTCTCATTCTTGAAAGACGAGTTCGACTCTCGTATGGGCTACTTCTATGATTATTCGTGTGTAAACAGCCTTGTTCTTGCCAGCTGTTCGTATGCTGTCCCGGGTTTCCCGTAATTGCAGTAAGGATGGATACTGATTCCTCCCCGAGGCGTAAAGACGCCTGTTACTTCAATGTATTTCGGTTCCATCAGATGAATCAAATCTTTCATGATGATATTGACGCAGTCTTCGTGAAAAGCGCCATGTGAACGGAAACTGAACAGATACAATTTCAAACTTTTACTTTCAACCATTTTTATATCAGGAATATAGTCGATATAAACAGTTGCAAAATCAGGTTGCCCTGTAATAGGGCAAAGGCTGGTAAATTCCGGACAATTGAATTTTACCCAATAATCGTTCTCCGGATGTTTGTTTGTAAAAGTTTCCAAAACGTCCGGTGCATAATCTTGCCTGTATCCTGTTTTATTTCCCAATAAACGAAACCCCTCTTTCATCTTTTTAGTTTTTAATTTTTAGTTTTTAGTTTAAATCCCTCATACCCCCTCAAACCCTCATTACGCAGTTTACAAGCCGGACAGTGTCCGCAACCTTCGGCAATAATTCCGTTGTAACAAGTTAATGTATCGTTTTTAACGATTTCGAGCACGCCTAATTCGTCGGCTAAAGCCCAAGTTTCCGCTTTTGTCAGCCACATAAGCGGCGTATGGATAATAAATTGTTCATCCATAGCCAGATTGAGTGTTACATTAGCTGAACGGATAAAAGTATCACGACAATCCGGATAGCCACTGTAATCGGCTTGTGAAACGCCGGTTACTATGTTCCGGATACCATGAGAACGGGCAATAACCGCAGCAAATGTCAGGAAAAATAAATTCCTCCCGGGAACAAAGGTGTTAGGGTAGGCGTCTATCGGTTTTTCCTGGTCCATAACCATTGTGTGATTGGTCAGTGAATTTTCTGATAAACAGCTGATAACATTCGCATCCAATACTTGAAACGGTACGCCCGCTTTGGATGCGATTTTTTTTGCAAGCTCCACTTCAAGTGAATGGCGTTGCCCGTAAGTGATACACAAAGTTCTGACTTCTTCGAAGTTCTTTTTCGCCCAAAACAGGCAGGTTGTTGAGTCTTGTCCACCTGAATGGAGGACGAGCGCTGATTGATTGTTTTGCATAATTCTTTGTTTTTTACGTGGTTAATCTAAGCTACACGATATTTTAATTATTGATACGATTGATTGAGCCAAGGCAAAGGGTCTAATTTTGTCTGCTCTTTCCAGAGTTCGAAATGCAAGGTAGAATTACCTTTTTCATTATCAGTATAAATTTTCCCCAAAGCTTGTCCTAATTTCACTTTATTTCCTTGTTTTACATATACTTGTTCAATGTTTGAATACAATGTCAGGTAATTTCCATGCCGGATAATAATAGAATTTTTGAATCCGGGGATGGTAAAAATTCTGGAAACAATCCCTTCAAACACGGCATTTGCTTCATTATTGGGTGTTGTTTCAATTTCAATTCCATTGTTATTCAACTTGACCAAAGAAAATTCTTCGTGTTGATAGACGCCGAAATAACCGACAATTTTGTAATTACCTTTTAAGGGGAAGGGGAGACTTCCTTTGTTGCCTTCGAAGCTAGACGACAAGTTCTTTTCTACCGGCGTCATAGCATAGCCGCCTTTTTCGTCGGCTACCCGGTTTTCGCTTCCGGCCACTTCCGCCTTTTTTTCGGATAAGGCAATTTCTTCGGCAATAATTCGCTCTATTTCCCGGTTCAGGGCATTGGCCTGGCGTTGTTTTTTGGCCAACTCTTCCATGAGTTTTTTCTTGTCTTTTTCAAGCGATTTGACCTCCTCATTTTGGGTCGATTTTTGCCGGTTTAATTTATCTTCTTCCGTTTGGCGAACATCCAGCAGTTCTAATTTTTTTTGCCGGTTATTTTCTAATAGTAATTTTTCCGTATGAATCTCATTTTGTTTTTCGACAATTTTATCCGCTTGTAGTTTGTTCCAAATGGAAAATTCCTTCAAATAACGAATCCGGTGAATGGTTTGTGTGAAATTTTTTGCGGAAAGGATGAACAGTAAGTTATCCTGAACATTTTTATGGGCATACATCTTTCGGACAGATACGGCATAATCTTTTTTCTTTTTTTCCATATCTTCTTCTAAAGATTTAATTAGTAATTTCCTGAATGATATTTCTTTATCTAAAACCTCGATTTCCTGATTCAAAACATTGATGACTTTTTTACGGGAATTGATTTGTTGTAAAAGCAAAGACAAACGGTTGATAGCATTACTGGTAATCTTTTTGTTTTCGTTCAGTAAAAGATTAGTTTGCTCAATTTCCGCCAATGCAGCCGATCTTTCTTTCTCCAGATCCCTTATTCTTGCCGATTGCTGTGCCGGTAAGTAAGAAGCGACAAATACCAAAAATAAGACCAGTTTGTACTTCATTCTGCTTGAATAAATTTAATGATTTGATTTAAATCAATCCGGTTGTATTTTTGAGGTATAGCGTCATCCAATGCGATATCGGTATCTAAAATAACGTTGGAAAAGGACCAGTCCGTGCGAATCAAATCCGCCGAGAGGACAGCTTCCATCGTTATTTTCATTGGGAATAATTTTTTATTGGAAGTCAGGCCAAAGTCCTGATAATTACAGTTCAAACCCGCTTCGTTTTTATTTTTGTACAGTTCCGTTTTGAGTATCCGGTTTTTGTAATCGCTCGTAAATTCATAATGAATACCTTGTTTATCGGTATTCTGCAGGATAACGAGAAATGAATCTTCCTTTAAGCTGAAAGAATTGTAATCTTCGGAATTGAATTCATTTTTCCCTGCAATAAACAATTGATTGCTAAGCAAAGCCTGCAAGCTATAATAGTCAAACTCAAAAGGAGCTTCTTTTCGGAGATTGTCCATTGTGTCGAGAAAGTAACACTTGTTAATCCGGTCAATAATCATGACTTTCTCCGGACTTATGCTTATCCGCCCCGCTTCCGTTCCCAAAATGGGGATTCGCAGAGAGAGTTGAATCATTTTATCCTTTATGATTTTTAGCTGTGCATCGACGGTTGTGCTCTTTTTATTGTGTCCGGGTTTGATACTAAACCGCAAGGACGAAGATAAAGTCCGGTAGGAAACTGCCGAAAATTGAATTGATTCAATCCGTTCTGTTTTATCGGCTTTCATCAATGCGATTTGTGCTGTCTGCCGACTTGTTTTACAAGAACAGACGGTCAATGCAATAGCGAAAAATACCGGCAGGGATATTATTTTATTTTTCCGATTCATAATACGTTTTGTTTTTTATCTTTTTTTGAAGAATTTTTGTATCTTTCTCTTTGTCTTTTAATTCCAAGGCTTTTTCCCATTGTTGCACCGCCTTTTCCGTATTCCCTGTTTTAAACAAGATATCTCCGTAATGTTCTATGATATCCGGACTTCCTTCTTTATCATCCGATATGGCTCCTTCAATATACAATTTGGCTAAAGAATAGTTTCCTCTTTGAAATAAAATCCATGCGTATGTATCAACATAAGTCGGATTATTGGGTTCTGCCTTTATACACTTGCTGCTCATTCTTTCGGCTTGTTCCAGGCGGACTTTATCCAAACTTAAAAAATAAGCGTAATTATTCAGTACAAATATATTATTCTCATTGTATTCCAATGATTTATCGTATGCGTTGTAAGCTTCTTCTTTTTGCCCCAATTGATAATAACTATCGCCGATTTGTGCATAAAAAGTAGAGAATGCATTTCTCTGTTCCGGCTCAACAACTGTAACCCCCTCCAAATAAACGGCCAAGGCGTTTTTGTATTCCTTTTTTTGAGAGAGCGATAGTCCCTTGTAGAAATAAAACTCCGATGCATCCGGAAAATGGATTAAGGCTGAGTCGCAAAGGTTGATAATTCTGTCCGGATTTTCTTTGCCGCTTGTTATATTTATCAACAGCCGCCACGCCATCAGTTCCTCAGGATTGGATTCGGTTATTGCTTTGAACTGGAACTCAGCTTCATCTATCTTGTTTATTGATAGCAAAAATTGTGCGTACATCAGATTCAGTTCCATTTCCTGGGAATGTTGTTTCATGAGCGATTCGAAAAATGTGGTAGCAGTCTCCACTTTTTCACTGTCCCGGCTCGCAATACTGCTGATATATTTCCCTAAGATACTGAGTTTTGCGTCCATATCAAGCGTAGGAGTGTTTAATGCTGTTTCGATTTCTTTGTTAGCGGCTTCCTCGTCACCTGTCTTTTCATAGTAATTAATCATAGCGACCTGATAGTAGGGGCTTTGCGGGTCAATCTGATGTGCTTCCCGGTAATAAGATAAGGCCTTATCCGGTTCATTTTCATTCAGATAATGATTTCCTATCAATATTGGATATTTGGCTTCCGAGGGATATTTAAGGGCTAATTCTTCTAATTCTTTCAAGGCATTTTCCTTTTGTTCTACGTTCATGTACAACTTGTATTTCTGGAGAGAAAGCGCCTCGTTCATTCCCAGATTATTTTCCAGTGCATCCAAAGATTTTATGGATTTATCTATCTGTTTTTCACGTAAATATAAATCACTGAGGAAAAAATGCAAATCAGCTCTGTCCGGATTATCTTTTACCAATTCCTCGTAGAGTTGTATCGCTTCGGTATTTTTCTCAAAGTCACGGTAGATGCTTGCTAAAGAAACTTTGTATTCGAAATTTTCGGGATTGTAATACACCGCCTTTTTCAAAACATCAATTGCCAAAGAATCTTCCTGTAAAAACAGGTAATAATCCGATAGTTGAGCCAAGACTACCGAAGAGGTAGAGTCAATTAACAGTGCATGTTGCAAAGCATGGAAAGCATCGCTATGATTCTCTTTTTGTTTCAAGCGAATGGCTTCCATGAAAAAGTAGTTAAATTTCTGTTTTTGAAAATAGTCCTTATCATCCTCTACCGTTTTTTTATCAGCTGCAAACGCAGGTATCCCGGTTAATAAGGCAAATACTATAATTGTTATTTTTTTCATTTTTATGCTCCTGTATGACCAAATCCACCTTCACCCCTCTGCGTTTCATTCAAGGCGCCGGTTTGCTCCCATTCCACCCGCTCATGTTTCGCTACCACCATCTGGCAAATTCTTTCTCCGTCGTTGATAACAAACGGGGTGTTGGAAAGATTAACCAAAATCACTTTTATTTCGCCCCTGTAGTCCGAATCAATGGTTCCTGGCGTGTTGACCAAGGAAATACCATGTTTAATGGCCAAGCCGCTTCTCGGGCGAATCTGTGCTTCATAGCCCACCGGTAACTCAATAAACAGCCCGGTCGGCACCAACGTTCTTTCCAAAGGACCTAAAGTAACAGGAGCGGCTATATTTGCCCGCAAATCCATTCCTGCCGAATGGAGCGTTTCGTATTCCGGCAAAGCATGTTTTGATTTGTTTATGACTTTTACTATCATGGATGTTCGAATTTTCTGCAAAAGTAGTAATAAATTACGGAATAGACCCGATATTTTTTGTGTAATTCCTGATTATGACGTAAATCCAAATCAAAGATAACATGGAAAATAAGACTCCCGTCATTGAAAACAGCAAAATTCCCAGACTGAAATTTATGAAATGGATGCCTGTATACAATGCGAGCCAGCGCAACAGCAGATAGAAAACTTCTAACCACAAAGTCTTGTTTTGTTTATTAAAAATGATGAAAATAGAATTTAACGGCGCTGTTGCCAGCAGCAGAAACATCCAGGGCAGGAGGTAGCGGAAATAAATTCCCGATTCTTCCCATTTTGCACCTAAAACGATGCGAAACAAAGGTTCCGCAATGAAAGAAGCGAGTATGAAAAATGGTAAAATATATATACAGATACTTTTGCAATACGTTTTCAACAAGGGAAAAATAGATTTGCCCTCTCTTTTGCAAGAAGTGATATTCTCAAAAAATGTTGAAAAAAGAGAATTGGTAATAAGACTTATCGGTGTATATATAACAATAAAAGCCATCGAATAAAGGCCGATTTTTTTTTCATCGAAAAAGCCGATTAAATAGAGAATGGGCAGATTGGTTGAAAAAGAACTGAGGAAAGTCCGACTCAAATTAAATACAGGGAATGCTTTGTATTGCCATGCCGAATATTTTTCCTCTTTCCATTTGCCTTTCATTGCTATTATAACTGATTTATTCAAAGTACGATATGGAAAAGCAGAAACAAACAGGGCGACTAAGTTCGAAAGAATCAAGCCGATGCCGGTCCATGCGAATAATCCTGTCAACAACCGGAACGTAGTATTTACCGTATTTTTTACCACATTGGAAGAGGCAATCAACTTGTATTTTTTTTCCCGGTTAGCGAGGTTATTCAATAAAAAGAGCAGGCCGGAAATAAAAACGGTGAACGGAATATACACCCAATACACTTCTATTTTACTCATTTCGAAGAACTGCAAAACCGGTTTTCTGAAAAAGGCCAGTACTACCAACAGGACAATCGAAAAGAGGCTGAGCCATTTGATTGAAAATCCCAGCAGATTGGCAGTCTCCTTGCGGTTTTTAGCAACAACCAAGGATTCCTCATATCGACCTGTAGCAATGGTTGTCAACAAAGTGCAAACACTTGTAAATAATGCAAATACACCAAAATCAGCTTCCGAATAAATGCGAGTCAGAATGGGGTAAAACAGAAAGGTAATTCCCTGTCCGAGAATATTTCCGCTCAATAAGACAGAACTGTTCCGGACAATTTCGGATTGAAACAGGGATTTAAAATGTAAATTTTTCATATCTGCCTGCAAAAGTAACGAAAAAATGAAGTTTAACTATGTAATTATAAAAAAAATCATCAATTCTCTTTCAAATATGGAGAAATTTTACGAAATTTGTCAGCCTTAACAAACATCTAAAAACAAAAGAACATGACAAAAAGCGCATTACAAATTGCCAGGGCCAGCTATAAGCCCAAAGTTCCAAAAACATTGGAAGGTATCGTAGCAATTCAGGAAGGACAAGACACACAGGCTGTCTCAGACCAGGAAGAGATTAAAAGACTTTTTCCCAACACTTGCGGAATGCCTGTAATTACATTTATAAGCGATACGGAAAAAAAATCTTATTCACCTGTTAATGTGGGCGTTATTCTGTCAGGCGGACAGGCTCCCGGCGGACACAATGTGATTGCCGGCATTTTCGACGGCATCAAAGAAATGAATCCGGCAAGTCGTTTGTATGGTTTCATCTTAGGCCCCGGCGGATTGGTCGACCATAAGTATATGGAACTGACGGCCGATATTATTAACGAATACCGCAATACCGGCGGTTTCGATATCATTGGTTCGGGACGTACCAAATTAGAAACCAAAGAACAATTCGAAAAAGGATTGGAAATTTTGAAAAAATTGGCCATTTCGGCTTTGGTTATCATCGGAGGAGACGACTCCAATACCAATGCCTGCGTGCTGGCCGAATATTATGCCCAAATCGGGGCAGGTGTTCAGGTAATCGGTTGCCCGAAAACCATTGACGGTGACTTGAAAAACGAAATGATAGAAGCGTCTTTTGGTTTTGATACGGCTTGTAAAGTATATTCCGAGGTTATCGGCAATATCCAGCGTGATTGCAATTCCGCCCGCAAATATTGGCATTTCATCAAACTGATGGGTCGTTCGGCTTCGCATATCGCTTTGGAATGTGCCCTTCAGGTACAACCCAATATCTGTATTATTTCGGAAGAAGTGGAAGCGAAAAACCAGTCTTTGGACGATGTTATCAACGATGTTGCGGAAAAAGTTGCCCAAAGAGCCGAAAAAGGTAACAATTTCGGAACAGTTCTGATTCCCGAAGGTCTGATTGAGTTTATTCCGGCTATAAAAAAACTGATGGCCGAACTGAACGATTACCTGGCGAACAATGACGAAGAATTCAAACGGGTGAAACGCTCTCAGCAAAGGGCGCATATCATAGACAAACTCAGCCCGGTAAACGCAAAAATCTACGCCAGTTTGCCGGAAGCTGTTGCCCGTCAGTTGACTTTAGACCGCGACCCGCATGGCAATGTACAAGTTTCTTTGATAGAAACAGAGAAATTATTAGCCGAAATGGTAGGAAACCGTTTGGCGGAATGGGCTGCCGAGGGAAAATACAAAGGCAAATTTGCTACACAGGTGCACTTTTTCGGTTATGAAGGCCGTTGTGCCGCGCCCTCCAATTACGATGCGGATTATTGCTATTCTTTGGGATTCACGGCTGCAGGCTTAATCAGTTTTGGTAAGACAGGTTACATGTCATCGGTCAGAAACACTACTGCGCCGGCGGCAGAATGGATTGCAGGAGGCGTGCCCATCACCATGATGATGAATATGGAGCGTCGCCACGGCGGAATGAAGCCGGTTATACAGAAAGCCCTGGTAAAATTAGACGGTGCGCCTTTCAAAGAATTTGCCGCTCACCGGGATGCATGGGCTATCAATACCGATTACGTTTATCCGGGACCTATTCAGTACTTTGGTCCGACGGAAGTCTGCGACCAACCGACAAAGACTTTGCAGATTGAGCAGAAAGCATGATTTATTTACCGCAAAGGCGCAAAGAGCGCAAAGAAATCTATATAAAAAGATTTGCGCTCTTTGCATCTTTGCAATTTAAAAGAAGCAATCCATGAAAGAAACAACCAAAATTTATTACGACGAACCGGACGATTTAATGGAAGACCCGAAAGGGTACCAACGACTTCCTCGAGTAGAAGAATCGGCATTTGTGTATATCAATCCTTCCGAGCGATATACTTATGCCGATTATCTTACTTGGATGGATTATAGACGTCGGGAATTAATTGATGGTATAGTGTATGATTTATTCAGTGCTCCCTCGCTTATACATGCCAGGATATCGACCAAGTTAGTATCCATCGTTAATTGGTTTATAGAAAGGAGAAAAGGGAAATGCCAAGTTTTTCATGCTCCTTTTGATGTCCGTTTACCAAAAAACGGTGAAATTGCAGATAATAAAATTGATACAATTGTCGAACCTGATATTTGTGTGGTTTGTGACCTAAGCAAGTTAGATGAAAAAGGCTGTATCGGCGCTCCGGACTTGATTGTAGAAGTGCAATCGCCTTCCACACGATCAAGAGATTTGAACGAGAAATTTGTTTTGTACGAAAGATCCGGCGTCAAAGAATACTGGACAATTGATCCACCTGCAAGAACGCTTACCGTCTTTCTTTTACAGGCAGATGGAAAATATGATGCAGGAACGATTTATAAGAAAGGAAAAGTCCCGGTTGCCATTTTTGAAGGATTGAAAATTGATTTGGAAAAACTCTTTGCGATTTGAAATTTTTTTGTACCTTTGACAATAAATAAATGTGATGTCTGATACGTAAAATAATTCATAATTCATAATTCTTATGTCAGTACTAAATCGTTTCCTAAAATACGTTTCCTTCGATACCCAATCGAACGAAACTTCCGCTACCACACCGAGTACGGATAAGCAAATGAACCTTGCCGTTGCTTTGAAAGAAGAGGTTGAGGCTATGGGTTTAACGGAAATTTCCTTGGATGAACATGCCTATCTGATGGCTACTTTGCCCGCCAATACGGATGCAAAAATTCCGACTATCGGGTTCATTGCCCATTTAGATACCAGTCCCGATATGTCGGGAGAAAATGTAAAACCGCGTATTGTAGAAAATTACGATGGCAAAGATATTCTTTTGAACGAGAAAGAAAATATTGTCCTTTCTCCGCTTCTGTTTCCCGAATTGCTTTGTCATACCGGTGAAAACCTGATTGTAACCGATGGAACCACACTTTTGGGCGCCGACGACAAGGCAGGAATTGCCGAAATCATGACAGCCGTTCAATACCTGATTGACCACCCCGAAATCAAACATGGGAAAATCCGTATTGCTTTCAATCCTGACGAAGAAATCGGTATGGGCGCTTCGAAATTTGATGTTGCCAAGTTCGGTTGTGAATGGGCTTACACCATGGATGGCGGTGAAGTAGGGGAGCTGGAATATGAAAATTTCAATGCTGCCGCCGCAGTTGTAAAAATTAAGGGACTGAATGTGCATCCCGGTTATGCCAAAAACAAAATGGTCAACGCAGGTCTGATTGCCGCGTTATTTGCCGGAATGTTACCGTCTAACGAACGTCCGGAACATACCGAAGGTTATGAAGGGTTTTTCCATCTGACCGGAATCAACGGTACGGTTGAAGAAGCAAACCTGTCCTATATTGTGCGCGACCACGATAAAAACAAATTCGAACAACGCCTGAAACGGCTCGAAGATATTACTTTTTACCTGAACAAGGCCTATTTCCAAGGAACCGTTCAATTGGAAATCAAGCAACAATACCGCAATATGCGCGAGATAGTGGGACCGCAGCAACACATCATCGACTTGGCAAAAAGAGCCATGTCGGAAGTGGGAGTTGAGCCGCTTGTTCGCCCGATTCGCGGAGGTACAGACGGTGCACAACTCTCGTTCAAGGGTTTACCCTGTCCGAATATCTTTGCCGGCGGACTCAATTTCCATGGAAGATACGAATGGATTCCTGTTCAATCAATGGAAAAGGCGGTAAGCGTAATTGTGAAGATTGTAGAGCTGAATGTACTCGCCTAAATCTTTTATTTTGTGCGTATGCAAAAAAATACTATCTTTGCACGTGTAATTGAGAGTAAATTAATACGTGTAGTATGAATGCAAAATTAACATTAACAATCGAACAATCCATTATTGAAAAGGCAAAAAAAATTGCAAAAAAACAAAAACATAGTTTGTCCGGTTTAATTGAAAATTACCTGCTTGCGCTGACCAAAGAAAGCGTAAAAGATGGAGAAGACATAGTATTAACTCCTATTGTAAAATCTTTGAAAAGTTCTTACAAGGCGCAGAAAGATTTGGATTATAAAAAAGAATTATCCGAACAATTGACCGAAAAATATCTATAAAGATGACAACTATTTTAATAGATACGGATGTTATTCTTGATTTCTTTTTCGACCGGGAACCTTTTTCAAAAAATGCAGCGAAAATTCTGTCCCTTTGTGAATCCAAAGAGATAAAAGGATACGTTACTCCTGTGATTATCAGTAATGTATATTACTTATTGAGAAAAAGAGCCAAACATGAGAAAGTAATCAATGAATTAAGGAACCTGTTATCTATTATCCATGTGTCGGTAATCAATAAAAATATTATTTTTCAGGCGCTGAACTCTTCTTTCAAGGATTTTGAAGACGCATTACAAAATTATTCGGCAGAATCAAATCCTGAAATAGCTGTAATTATTACGCGAAACACAAAGGATTATAAATATAGTTCCCTAAGTGTTCTGACGCCTGAAAACTATATAAAAACAATTATAAATTTAAAAATATGAAGAAAACTCCATTTACAGAAATTCATCATGCCCTTGGCGCAAAAATGCATGAATTTGCAGGTTATGACATGCCCATTGAGTATTCGGGTATCATCGACGAACATCTTACGGTAGTGGACAAAGTCGGGGTATTTGATGTTTCCCACATGGGTGAATTTTGGGTGAAAGGCCCGAATGCCAAGGCTTTTTTACAAAAAGTAACGTCCAATGACATCGCCAATCTGCCGGTCGGGAAAGCGCAATATACCTGTTTCCCCAATGATAAGGGCGGAATCGTGGATGATTTATTGGTTTATCATTATGAACCGGAAAAATATCTTTTAGTGGTCAATGCCTCCAATATCGAAAAAGACTGGAATTGGTGCGTAAAAAACAATACCGAAGGCGCCGAACTGGAAAATGCTTCCGACAATATGTCACAATTAGCCGTTCAAGGCCCTAAAGCATTGGATACCATACAAAAACTGACGGATATCGATTTGACCGCTATTCCTTATTATGCTTTTGTGACCGGCAAAGTGGCCGGTGTAGACCAGGTAATTGTTTCCAATACAGGTTATACCGGTTGCGGCGGATTCGAATTGTATTTCTATCCCCAGTATGCCGGAAACATCTGGAAAGCCTTGTTTGAAGCCGGCGCCGAATTTGGCATCAAACCCATCGGTTTGGGCGCCCGAGATACTTTGCGCTTGGAAGCAGGTTTCCCATTGTACGGCAACGATTTGGACGATACTACTTCTCCTCTTCAAGCCGGTTTGGGATGGATTACCAAATTTTCGGACGGCAACAATTTTATTTCCCGTCCTTTGTTGGAAACTGAAAAAGCCAAGGGTCTTCCCCGCAAATTGGCCGGTTTTGAAATGACAGGCAAAGGCATTGCCCGGCATGGATATGAAATCGCAAACCGGGAAGGTGAAATTATCGGAATAGTCACCTCCGGAACCATTTCTCCGACAACTAAAAAGGGTATCGGCTTCGGGTATGTGAAACCGGAATATGCGGCCTTGGGCAGTGAAATTTTTATCCGTATCCGTGAAAAAGACGTCGAAGCAATTGTGGTGAAGCCTCCTTTCCGGAAAAAGAATTAACGCATTTCGCAATCCCTCCTCCCTCTTCAGGAGGTTGGAGGGTATTAACCAGATGGTCACATCAGTACATTTTTTCCGGACGGATAAAGAAATTGTAATTGCCCAATGCCCATGTACTCGCCCCATTACCAAAATTCGGTAAAAGTGCATATTGGTTTGAACCGATAACACCTGCCAGAACAGTTTCTGCTTCTGCATACTGCAAATCCTGTTCTATTTGCTTGTAGGTATCTTCAAGGCTGCTGCGTGTAATATTGCCAATAGTCGAGTTGCACACCTGCCTGCGGATTTCCCGTATAATGGACAAAATCAAAATGTTTGTTGAATTTATCAGTAGTTTTATTCAAAGGCATCCAACCATAATTTTAAGAGCGTCCGCATTTCGTTTTTGTATGCAAATGTATCTTTCATGCCCCAGCCATGCCCACCGACAGGAAAAATATACATACTTGCCGGAATATTATGCCGTTTCAGGGCTTCATAGTACAAAATACTGTTTTGCGGTACAACACCTGTGTCATCGTCGCTTAACAGTAATATTGCCGGAGGAGTTTTTGTATCTACTTGTTTATCATTTGAATATAGCTCAAGTTCCTCCTGCGTGGGATTGTCTCCAAGCAAGTTGACAAACGAGCCTTTATGCCAATACTTATTGTCGGAACTGATGACAGGATAGAAAAGAATTGAGAAATCGGGGCGTGTAATACTGTCGGTAAAATGAGTGGAAGCAGTCGATGCCAGGTGTCCCCCTGCCGACGAACCGGCAATACCTACCTTGTCGATGCCCCATTCTTTCGCTTTTGAACGGACATAACGGAATGTGTTTGTTACATCTTCCAAGGGAGCGGCTTTATACTTTTTATTGGGCAGCCTGTATTTCAGTACAATACCTGCATAGCCATTCTGTTGCAGCCATTCGGCAATCTGATGTCCTTCGTGTTCCATAGCTAAGTGGGAATATCCACCGCCTGGACAGATAATAACCGCTTTGCGCGTGTTAATTGTCGCATCCGGTAGATAAATGGTAATTTCCGGATTGAGCGCTGATTGCTCCAACGCGTTTTTCGCTACGTCCGCAGGCGGGTATGTGTCCCACAGTTTGATAGTATTTTGGGAGTTACCTATCACACACATAATTAATAAGAATAAAGTAAGCACTATTTTTTTCATACCTTTAGGAATTTTACCATTGCCGCAGGCGCATTTTTCATCGCGTCAATACAAAGCAAAGGTCTTAATATGCACAAAGATAACAATTGTATTGCAATTTATTGCTTTTTTTTCATTTTTTTTTTCGTTTATTGCTTGTATTCAAAAAAAATTACTATTTTTGTGCTATCAATCACATGAAATTTGTATGAATAATAATTTATTTACTAAACTTAAAAAAATAAACTTATGACAGAAGTGACTCCTACTCCCGAAGCTAATGATGTTGCGAACAACAAAGTTTTTGCAATTTTGGCTTATTTTGGTATTTTATTTTTAGTGCCTTTATTGGCAGCGAAAGATTCTCCATTTGCACGTTTCCATGCAAATCAAGGATTGAATCTATTTCTTTTAACGATAGCGCTATATATCGTTTTCTATATCCTTTTGATAATCTCTTATCGCTTAGCGCTGATTATCAATTTAGTTTATTTAGTAATTGCGGTGCTCGCTATTCTGGGTATAATCAATGCTGCGAAAGGTGAAATGAAAGAACTTCCTTTGATAGGAAAGTTCAGGTTTATAAAATAAGTAAAATTTGCATTACTTGTTTTTTTGTTAAGCAAGTTGGCCCAAAATCGGGTCGACTTGCTATTTTTTTTAGTCGGTTGGCAATGATTTCGAATAAATATAGTAATTTTACGGTCAATTTTGGAAACCGTTGAATTAGTCGATGAAGGCAGATAAAACTTTATTATTTATTCTCCTTGTTATAGCGCTTTTAGCGTTATTATGTGTTGTTTTTCCTGAAAAAGGCATAGCTTTTGGAAGTCGAAGATTGTTTTTTCCCACCTTGGAAGAAGTGATGGTCAGGGAAAAAAGCCGGTCTGTCGTGGAAAAAATGGAAGAACTGAGAGAAAGTTTGCGCATGCAAATTTTTCAGGATTCCGTATCCACGGCTAATTTCCTGACTTGCAATGATTCAATGCTTTTTTACACTCGTTTTGCAATCGAAAATCCGGCAAGAATTCATTTGCCGAACGATGACCTTACTTTTTTTGATTCCCTTTTTGAGAAACTTTCAAATTGTAAAGTGAATAACGAACTTGTTCATATCCTGCATTATGGCGACTCGCAGATTGAAGGAGACAGAATAACCGGTTTCATCCGTCAAAGTTTACAGGAAAAATTCGGAGGTAAGGGCCCCGGACTGCTTCCTGCCGTGCAGGTTATCCCGTCAACAGCTGTTAACCAGTCCGCTTCCGAAAATATGGAGAGATATACCATCTCGGGAAATTTTGTTAACAAAGCGGCACACAACCGGTATGGTATAATGGGGCAGGTAAGCGAAGTTTCCGGATACGGTTTGTTGTCGGTTCGGGCGCGAAATTCAAAAACAACCTACAAAAACTTGGGAAGTTTTTCAAAAATAAGGTTGTTTGTCGGTCGTAATGAACCGGGTTTTCAAGCGACACTACTCCCTGCCAAAGAACAGGCAATTACGCAATCCTTGCAAAAATCCGGTGTTCGAACACGTGTTTTAACGTGGAATTTGAAAAAACCGGTCAAACAATTCTCCCTGCGATTTTCAGGCTCAGCCGAAATCACAGCTATTTCGGTCGATGGAGAAAACGGAGTCGCTGTAGATAACATTCCGCTCCGTGGTAGTTCGGGCACTTTCTTTTCCATGATTGATACAAATTCTCTTGTATCGGCGATGAGAGAGCTGAATACACAATTAATTCTGCTTGAATTCGGCGGAAATATGATGCCGTCGATAAAAAATAAAAAATATATTGCTGCCTACAAAAAAGAAATGGCCAAACAAATAGTACATTTACAGAAAAGCTATCCCGAAGCAAAAATTATTTTAATCGGTCCGGCAGATATGTCGGTGAAAGTGAATGGACATTTGCAAACGATTCCTTTCATGGCAGAGACCATTCAGGGGATGAAAGAAGCTGCCTTGGAAAACGGTGCGGCATTCTGGGATATGTATGCGGTAATGGGCGGTAGAAATTCGATGATTGAATGGGTAAGACACAAACCGGCTTTGGCTGCGCCGGATTATATCCATTTCACTCCGCGGGGTGCGGAAAGAATCGGGGAAATGTTTTATGAATCCCTGATGATTTACTATGATTTTGTTATTTTCAGAAAAAATATGAATATAAAATGAAAAAATTACTGTTTGTTTTTATACTTGTTGTCGCTGTTTCTCAATTGTTTGCCAAGGAATTTATTCGGGAAATTCCGCTTATGACAGAAATTGACGACAGCTACAACCGTATTCAAATACCCGGTGGAGATTCATGCCGGATAAACGCCTTTTTTCAGAAAATAGATTCCTTATTTGCATTTGGCACAGGAAAGATAAATATCTTGCACATTGGAGGTTCACATGTTCAAGCCGATGTATTCACCAACCGGATACGACGAAATTTAGACGAAGTAAACAAAGATTTCAAGCCTTCGCGCGGGTATATTTTCCCTTTTCGCATAGCCAAAACCAACAATCCGGTGAATTATACCGTGAAGTATACCGGAAATTGGCAATCTGTTCGTAGCGTGGATAGAAACCGGGAAATACCCATAGGCCTCGGCGGCCTTTCCGTCTATACCAACGACCCCAATGCTGAAATCACGGTATGTTTGAATACCGATGTTTTTGACCGTCGTTGGGATTTTGATATATTACAACTTATCGGATATCCGAAAGATGACCATCCGGGCGTAGAACCGCTGCTGAGATACAACTCGACTTATTTAAACCCGATATTGGATAAAGATTCCAAAACCTATTATTTTTCACTTCCGGAATTGGCGGATTCGTTTACCATCTGCTTTAAACAGAAAGATGCTATTCCGCAAACATTTATCTTAGATGGATTTATTCCGCAGAAAGATGAAGAAGGAATTGTGTATCATTCTGTTGGCGTGAATGGCGCTACCGTTCGTTCTTTCTTGGAAAGTGAAAATTTTGAAGACGAACTGAAATTAATCCGACCTGATATGGTGATTTTCAACATAGGCATAAATGATGCCACCGGAAAAAATTTCAACGAAGAATCTTTTATTGCCAACTATAACAGGCTTGTTCGTGAAATAGAACGGGTATCTCCCGGTTGTGCATTCATCTTTATTACGAACAACGATTCTTTTCGGAGAATTTCACGCCGAAAATATGCAGTGAACCAAAACGGCCTGGTCTCCCAAAGGGCTTTTTATCGTTTAGCGAAACAACACAAAGGCGGTGTCTGGGACTTGTTTGCTTTGATGGGAGGTCTCGGTTCGATGCAAAAATGGGAGAAAAAAGGCCTGGCAAAAATAGATAAAATACATTTTACCTACGAAGGTTATACCTTGTTGGGTGATTTGCTTTATAATGCTTTGATGAATTACTATTTGTATAACGATGATATAGATTTGCAACTATGATTCTGTCATTTTTGAAAGACATATTCGTCTTTGATTCGCATTTTCCTTTGTTGTTCACCCAATTTTATTTTTGGGCGTTTTTCGCATTTGTATTTGCAGGATTCAGCCTGCTGAAAAATAAAATTTTACTGCGTAACACCTTTCTCGCCTTTGTCAGCCTCTTCTTCTATTACAAAACAAGCGGATTGTTCGTGCTGATTCTGCTATTTACCACAGCATTCAATTTCTATCAAGCCAAGGGCATAGACAACGCAGTAAGCGATAAGCTAAAAAAGAAAAAGCTGATTATCGGCTTAAGTGTAAATCTATTAGCGCTTTTTTATTTCAAATATGCTTATTTCATTACCGGTTTATTCAACGACATTTTCGGATTTCATTTACAAGTGTACGATATATTTGCCCGTATCGGGAATATGCTTGCCGGAAACGAACATTTCGATGTCGGCAATATCTTGTTACCGGTAGGAATCTCTTTTTATACTTTCCAGAATATCAGCTATATAGTTGATGTTTTCAGAAAAAAAGTCAAACCGGTTGAAAGCATATTTAATTTTGCTTTTTATGTCAGTTTTTTCCCGCAGTTGGTTGCCGGACCTATTGTGCGGGCGAACGAATTTATACCGCAAATTTATAAGCGCTATTTCATTTCCCGCCGACAGTTTGGCATAGCTATTTTTTGGATATTAAACGGATTGATGAAGAAAATTATCCTCAGCGACTATATTGCGGTGAATTTTGTCGACCGGGTCTTTGAAAATCCGGGCATGTTTTCGGGATTTGAAAACTTGGTAGCTCTATTCGGCTATTCTTTGCAAGTCTATGCCGATTTTTCGGGATATACCGATATTGCCATTGGTGTAGCTATGTTGATGGGATTTTATTTGCCGAAAAATTTCGATTCGCCGTACAAAGCGACCAATCCGGGAAATTTTTGGAAACGCTGGCATATTTCTCTTTCCAAGTGGTTGCAAGATTATCTGTATATCCCCTTGGGAGGAAACAGAAACGCCACTTTCGGTACATACGCTTGCCTGATTTCCATTGCGTTGATAGCGATAATTCTGGCAGGAAATATGTGGGTTACTTTGATGATTGCGTTTATCGGATTGGCTGTGGTGTATAAAATTCGTTTCTATCCGGAAAATCTGCGGAAAACCCAAACAAATTTTAATATGATGAATACCATGCTTTTGGGTGGACTTTGGCATGGAGCCAGTTGGAATTTCATGATTTGGGGCGGACTGAATGGCTTGGGAATCCTTGTCTACAAATTTTGGAAAGACATAAACGTATACAGACGCACTTCTATCTTAGCCGCTTTGACATTTCTGTTTGTGTTATTGGCGCTGCTGTTCCAATCTCCGATTTTTACCATCGGGATGGTGTGGATTGCCGGTATTTTTGCCGGGACATTCATTCGGTTGCTGTACCATTTTTTCGGAGGAAAATACGCTTTCAAACACATAGAAATGTATTGGGCTGTAGCACAGACTTTTGTCTTTATCTCCTTTACCCGTTTGTTTTTCAGGGCCGGTTCTAATCTGAATCCGGTAGAAGCGAACCAGACGGCTTGGAATACAGCCAAAAGCATGGTCGCTCAAATCGGCGGTAATTGGAATACCTCACAAATCGATACCATGATCTATGAGTACCGGTATGTATTTTCCATGATAATCATCGGACTGATTATACATTGGCTGCCGGATAAATGGAAAAGGCGCTACCGACTTACCTTTGCACAACTACCCTTTGTGCCGATGGCGCTGGTCGTTGTTATCTGCATTTTTATCATTTACCAATTCATCACCGCCGATTTGCAAGCATTCATCTACTTCCAGTTTTAAAACTGCGGAATTTGCACTATTAAGTGTAAAAAACACACTTAATAGCGCGACCATTATTTCAGTGTGAATACCGCTGTTTTCAAATCTTCGTCTTTAGAAGAAGAGCCGGCCATAACTTTGAAAGTACCCGGCTCTATCATCTGATCCAATCTTTTGCCTAAAAAACGTAATTTGTCATTTGTGATCGTAAACTCCACTATTTTAGTTTCGCCGGGAGCTAAGGCTACTTTTGTAAAATCTTTTAATTCTTTCACGGGACGGGTTACGGAACTAAATTCATCGCGAATATACAGTTGCACAATTTCCGTACCCTCACGATCCCCTACATTCGTGACCGGAATACTTACCTTTACGGATTCATTTTCCGTTATTTCCTGTTTGTCCAATTTGATAATTCCGTATTGGTATTTTGTATAGCTCAAGCCGTATCCGAAAGGGAAAAGCGGTGTATTTTCGCTTAACTTATACCCATGGAAAGACAACGAAGGTTTATGGTTATAAACCAATTGGATTTGTCCTACATGGCGGGGAATGGTCACAGCCAACTTGGCCGAAGGGTTTACCAGACCGTAGAGAATTTCGGCTATGGCTTGTCCGCCGTACATGCCCGGTTCCCAAGCGTTTATCAGGGCATCCACATTCTCGGCTATCCATTCTACGCCCAAAGGTCGTCCTGAAATAAGCACTACGACAGTCGGTTTCCCGGAAGCTTTTATTTTTTCTATCAGTTCTTGCTGTAAACCGACCAAATTGATGTCCGACCGATCGGTATCTTCGCCACCGGTGCGCTCCGACCAACGGAAACGCATCATATATTCACCTGCAATTACAATATTCAGATCGGCATCTTTGGCTTTACGAACAGCTTCATCTACCTTAGCCGGATCCATATTACGGGGATCCCAACCCTGATCGACAAAGGTAATGTCTGTGTTTTTGGCTACCATTTTAAGCCCGTCAAGTACCGTAATCACATTTTCGTCGTTCTGGAGAGCAGTCCAATCGCCCATAATATTCTGGTCATTGGCGTTGATACCGGTAATCATCACTTTTTTGTATTTTTTCTCATCCAAAGGCAGAATGCCATTGTTCGTCAGCAGGACAATACTGTTACGAGCCGCATTCAAAGCTGTTTGGCGATGTTCTTCACACAAACGGACTTTCATTGATGCTTCGGGGTCGCAATAGGTATCCAAATCGAATAAACCCAGTTTGAATTTCGCATAAAGAATCCGTCTGACCGATTCATCAATCCTGCTCATCTGAATACGACCTTCTTTTACCAATTCACAAACGTATTCGTTCCAGTAAACCCCGTGCATGTGCATATCCATTCCGGCCATGATACTCTGAAAGAAAGCCTCTTTGAGCGAAGTAGCGGTATGTTGCATATCATACAGGTGCTCGATATCCATCCAGTCGCTTACAATAAATCCTTTGAAATTCCACTCTTTTCTGAGTACGTCTTCCATAAGCCATTCGTTTTCGTGGGCAGGAATACCATTCACCTCATTATGAGCCGTCATCAACGTACCGGCTCCGGCATCCACACCGGCTTTGAAAGGCGGGAAAAAAACTTCGCGCAAGGTTCGTTCCGACAAGTCGGCAGGCGCGGCATTCGCTCCGTTGATGGCTTCACTTCCGGCAACAAAATGTTTGATACAGGCCAGTACATCGTTCGGCCCAAAATTTCCCTGATAGCCTTGTGTCGTCGCAACGCCCATCTTTTCTACCAGGTACGGGTCTTCGCCGAAAGTTTCCCCAACTCTTCCCCAGCGAGGGTCGCGGGCAACTTCCACATTGGGATTAAAAGTCCAGTGAAGATTCATGGAACGCATTTCTTTTGCCGTTTGATGGGCAATTGTATAAGCCATCGTCGTATCAAATGAGCAAGCCAAGCCAATATTGGTCGGATAGACCGTATTATCCGGTGCGTTTGCATTTCCGTGAATAGCATCTATCCCAATGATTAAAGGAATTTTAAGCCGACTCTTCATAGCAAGGCTTTGCAGGTAATTCGTCTCTTTGATGGTTACAACATGGAGGAAAGAACCTATCAAGCCTTCCTGTGTCCAACGTTCCACATCGAAAGAAGTCACACCGGGATAAAAAGCGTTTGCCGTATTATTTTTCAACTCTTCTTCCGAAAGATTACTTTCAGCCCCACGCATGTGCTCCAAGCCGACAAACTGATTCATCTGTCCGACTTTTTCTTCTAAAGTCATGCGATTTAACAAATCTTCTACCCGTTTTTCTATGGGTTGTTTCTTATCCATATAAATTAAATTATCCGCTTTTGATGTAAAAATGCAAAAGTTTAGTAAAACCAAGCCTGCCACAATAGTCTTCTTTATCATTTTATTTCGTTATAATGTTTATTTTATGTGCGTATTTTTCGCCGTTATTTACAATCGTTAACAGGCAGTAGGCTTGATTTGAGTTGGATACGAGAACTGTTTGGGTTCCAATTAATTTGTTTTTTGCCAAAAGAAGTTTTCCGCTCAAATCGTACAAATATACCTGATATTGATTTTCCGGCGAGGTTTCAATATGTATTGATTTCCCATTGGTATAAACGGCAAACTTGTCGGGTGCAGGCGCCTGAATTGAGGTATACAGATTCTCCGGCATATCGTCCAAGCTGATTACATCGGAATCGGATAGGGAATTTGTCCAAAATTCAAGGCTGTTCCATGCGGCGACTTTTGTATGTTCACCATACCAAGGCATATAGTACGACCAGACAGCTTTGTCGTTTTTCATAGCGGCGATGTCGGGAATAGCGCCACATTCGCTGACGGTCAGGATTTTTTTTCCGCCATATAATCTTTTGAGTTCTTCAAAAGTCAGCATTTGAGAACTGTGATTTCCCTGTTCGTAAATATCAATGCCGATGATGTCTACATACGCATCGCCGGGATACCAATTCAGCGCGTTGTTGTTGGCGTCGGAAGTCCATACCCAGATCAGGTTGTTCAAGTGGTGTTCGTTTGCGAATCTATCGAACATCACCTGCCATATTTTTTTACAGGCTTCAGGGCCTTGCGCTCCCCACCAGAACCAGCCTCCGGCCGCTTCGTGCAGGGGTCTCCAAAGAACCGGAACGCCGACATCCTGTAATTCTTTCAAATAACCGGCAACCACATCCATGTCCCGCATCAGGGCTTTGTATTCATCGGAGTTGGGTTCAAAGATTTTACGGGGGTCGAAAGTTGTCCGTTCCGTATAAAATTCTGCTGTTTTGTAAGATGGGTCTCTCCAATGCCAGCACAGGGCGACAATACCTTTATTGTTTTTCCAGGTGATGGCATCCTGAATCAGGTTGGGGTTGTTTCTGTAAGACGGCGGATTGCTTCCGGTGTGATCCATAAAATCCAGACCCAGTATGGCCGGTTTTTTTCCGGTTCTTTCGTACAGCCAGCTTATTTCGTTTTGGTCATTTCCGGTTGTTGTAGAAAGGCTTTTCAAAGTCATCACGCCGGAAATACACTTCTGTTGGAAATTATCCAACAGAAATTGGTATAAATTTTGCGTGTTAGCGGTCGGTTGGGAAGTTACCAACGGGCCTATATTAAATTCGATGGGAGGCGTGGAAGACGTCGTTATTTCTATATAATCGAAGCGAATCCAGCCCCAGTTTTTTATCATCTCAATCCGGTGTTCTCCGGCGGATAAATAATAATTATCAACTACATTTGCATTCACAAAGGCATTGTTTTGAGGAAAAGTAATATTTCTTGTATTTGTGCCGTCAATCCTGAAAGTAATTGTTTTTTCACCGAAAGAGGCGCTCACACATGCGGAGATTGCATAATAACCGGCTTCCTGTATCGTAAAGGAGAATCGAAGGTCTCCTTCTCGCGTATTTACATATTTTCCTCCCGAACAGCCGACGTCATCTACTATCTGCGGGCCGCTGCTGCCACCTCCCGAAAAATCGGCATTCTCAGCCTCCAGCCGAATTGTTCCGGCCCGGCTGTTTGTCGAAAACAAGCACAAGAGGAAAGTGAAGAAGGAGAATGCGAGCTTCATAAAAAAACATTTTTATAATGTGCTGATGTGTGCCTTATCGTCATTGTGAAAATGAAACAATTTAAGTTCACTTTCACAATGACGAAGCACAATATTTACAGTAATAACACTATTTTTGTTCGTAGCGGATATTGTCAACACAGAAACCGGTAAAGTCAGAACCGTTAATCCATGTGGCTATTCCCCAATCACCGCCGCTTGAAGGAGTCGGATCATTCAAACCTGCCCATTCGCTCAATGGAATAGCGATGGTTTTCCAATCGCCGCCGGTTGTCCAAACGCCTCCTTCTTGCCAGTTTGTACCTTTTTCGTCTAACAGGTAGGATAAGATATTTACAGCCTGACCGCTAAACATCAGACGCACTTCCGATCTGCCGGCGGTAGGCGCCGGAATATCATTTTTAAGACGAATATCTATCTTCACTACATAATCGGCTTTCCCTGATACGGACGGGTGAACCATGTGGTTTTCCGCAAACCACCAATATCCCGTATTCCAATTACTTGCAGTAATTTCATAATACAAGCCTGAAACGCCGTCTTCGGAACTTTCCTGTCCTACTCCGTTCCAACGTCCACTACCGGCTAAGCCGTTTTCAAAATCATAAATGATCAAAGCAGGGTCTACAACCGGATCTGTTCCTGAAATATTAAATTGCGGAGACTCGACTGTTTTGCCGTTATAGGTAGTTAACGTCAATGTTACTTTGCCTTTCTTGGCTGTTTCGGGAACATACACTTCAATCAATTCTGCGGAACGAAGGCCATAATTGGTGGCTTTCACATTATCGGCGAAGAGGATGGATTCAACCAAATTCAGTTTTGTTCCCTGAATTTTTAACAACCCACCCGGTTTTACCGAGCTGGATATACTGATGATGACCGGTAAATCAGCCGCTTCAACGTTCAAAGTTTGTGTTGATAGCACTTCATCGCCATTGACTGCCACTAATTTCACTGTACCGGATGTTGCGGATGGAGGTACTGTGACCGTTATAGCAGTTTCCGACTTCGTTATGATCGTCCCCGGTTCTATAGCCGACTCAAAAAGTATCAGGCTAACCAAATCCAAATCTTTGCCTTCGATGGTAATGTCATTTCCAGCCATTATGGTAAGCGGCTCTATCTTGGTGATTTGGGGTTTCACATAAGCAATAGCAGGCGTTTGTACTGTTTTTTCGGCCTGTGTTTGCAAACTTACAGTAGTTGAATTGGCTGCATTCGGTACTTTCACAACCAAAGAAGTAGCGCTTTTCGAAACAATTTCTCCCGTTAAATCTCCAAATGTAACCGAAGAGACCAAATCCAAGTCATTACCGCTTATGGTCAATTGTGCACCGTTTTTTACTGTTTTAGGGCTAACATTCAATTCGGAAGGAACCACTAAAGTGATAGGTGTAGCGCTTACAACTTCTACACCGGAAGGAGCAACCAAAGTTACTGCACCATCTTGTGCATCAACCGGTACCACAACTTCAATTTGCGTAAAACCGCTGTTTTTGGTAAATGCGGTTACCACTTTTTCCCCTGCGAAAATGATTTGATCAACCAGATCAAAATCACTACCGGTAATGGTTAGTGTACTTCCCGCTTTGATGGTAGAAGGAGCTATTGTATTGATAGCCGGTAGTACGACCAACAAATCCTCATCGGAATAAACCCAAACCGGAATACCAAATTCACCGGTTTCATCGGGTATAATGTCGGCGCCATCGGATACAATAATTTTACCTGTTTGGGCTTCCTTTGGTACAACGACTTCAATAGCTTCTCTGCTTTGGCTCACAAAATCAGCCTTTAATACATGAACATCATCGAAGAAAATAATTTCCTCGATCCGATTTAAGTATTCACCGGCGATTTTCAGGACTGCTCCTGCTTTAACCGGATTCGGACTTATGGATGTAATCGAAATGGGTTCATCAAAAGTAATTTCCGTGATGGACTTGATTTCTCCGTTAGGTGTATTCAGTGTAATCAATCCTCGTTGGGCGTCCTGAGGAACAATGACCCGGATTTCATCCTTACTTATGACTTTGATAGTTGTGATTGCAGCGCTTCCGGGCAGGATTACGCTTTGCACTTTATCTACATTGCTGCCGATGATACGAAGTTCGGCTCCGCGAGGTATCGGACTGGGACCAAACGACTTCAAAGTAACTTCCGAACTGTTTAATTGATCTGTATTCACATCTTCGTCCTTGTCGCATGCCGTATATATGAGCATACAACTCATAAACAAGAAGCAGATTTTTAGCAGAGCTGTTATATATTTATTTTTCATAACTTTATTTTATGTCTAAATGAATGAATGGTATTAATTACTCAATGGGTACTACACGGATGTTGTCGATCCACATTACCGGAGAACAAGCGGTACCTTCTATTCCGCCATTCCAAACAAAGAACGACAGACCGCCGTAACCGCCCGGGCCGGGAATGGTAGAGGCAGCGCCTTCGTGCGTGTACTTGAAATTAGAGATGGGAACAGATACGGTTATCCATCCGTTTGTTTCATAAGATCCACTGCTTGCCCAAGGTATCCACAATGCACGACCGATAGAGCCTTCGCTGTAATAACCGTTTGTGTTGTTGAGACTCCATGGGGTAAATATGATCTGCATGGCATCTGCGCTCCATGCGCCGTGAATATTAATTTCAAATTTCAGTTGAAGAACATCTGCAAAGAAAGGATCGGAAGTATCGAAAAGGTCGCCTTCCGGTCGTCCGTTTGAAGATCCCCACAAGTTGAAAGAGTATCCGTCTTCATTCCAATCGCCATTATCCAATCCGCCTTGAAATACAACATATTTTCCATTGATGCCGCCTTCGGAAGCCAGATTACCGGAGCGCCATCCACCGGCTGCCGTCAGGTTATCCCAATCCAGAATCATTCCTCTGTCATCCCGGAACTGAAAGTGAGAACGACCGTTTCCGTACAAAGTGGTTACATTGACGAACCCTTTTTGTGCGCCTTCCGGGACAATAAATTTGATCTGTGTTTTTTCAATACTGACCAATTCTTTTACCGGAACATTTCCCCCCATTGTTATTTCCAACGGAATGTTCGGATCATCAATAAAGTAATCGCCATAGATAACCGCTTCGTCTCCATCTGCTATGTATTCACAAGAAATGGAATTGACAACAGGGGCAGGCACTTTGGTATAAAATTTGCCGTCTCCTGCCGGATAAATAATTGTTTCCTGCTTGGCCGTAATCAAATAAATTTTATCGGTTACAACCTCAGGTATACCTCTGGGTACTGTGATAATCAAAGTATGATCGGTCATGAAACTGGTATTTAAAATGGCTTTTTGATCGTTAAAATAGATTTCATGAATACTTTTCAGGTTGTTTCCGACCAAGCAGATGGTATTACTGAGGAAAGCTCCATCAAGCAATGAGTCTGCACTTGCTATATCAGGAACTCTTACATACAGGACTTCGGGAATACCGTCTGTCGGTTCAAATGCATCCGGGTCATTTTCACAGGATACAAATCCGAAACATACAATTAACACACAGAGTATGAATTGTATCGGTTTGCTATATTTTATCATATTCTTCATAAATATATTGTATTTAATATTAATAAGTAAATTGGGTCACATCTATATCTACCCCCGGTTCCAGCAAATGCCTGTTCGCGGTCACATCGGTAACCGGGAATGGCAGCGTAAAACTGGCGTTGGTTACATTGGGTATATTCGGTTGCTTTTCGTAATAAACATCGTCCGCATTGAAGTTACCTGTTTCGTAATAATTCTGCAAACCAGAATATCCCTCCCGTCTTTGGCCTTTTATTTCATCAATAGCCTTTTGGGGTTCATAATAATGCCAACGAACATAATCGTACCAACGGTCGCCTTCTGTTGCCAGTTCCAAACGGCGTTGTTTCCATACATCCTCCCAGGTAATACCGGTTACGGGCGCAGAGAGTGGGCGTGCTCTCAAAAGCACTTTGTTGTAAGCGTCCAAGGCGCTTGGGTCGGACGTTGAACCATTATTTCCGATAACAGCTTCAGCATAAATCAGATAGACTTCAGCCAAACGAAGCAGGTGGGTGCTCAATCCGTTGGCCATATTGTACATGGATTCTCCATTGCCTACTATATGGTCATTGTTATTGCCTACTAAATGTTTTACGACATTAGCTCCCACGCTATTCACTTCCTGCCGTTCATTGACTACATAAGCAGTCCAGTCAAAACCGCCTTTATCCTGCCAGAATTGATCGTAATGATCGCCATACATCATCATGGTAGCTTTCCGGCGTTTATCGCTGTTATTACGTGGAGATAGCTGTAAGGCATTTTCACCGAAAGCATCCTGTAAGTCTACAGATGGGCCTACCCAACCTCCCCAGGTATCGGCAAATTCGGAAAAATTGCTCACTGCCAGGTCGGATTGGAACGTACTTTGCATTGTCCAGGGGTCGCGTCCGGATTTCCAATGCCATGACAATAAACATTCTTCATTTTTATTGTTCTTCAGCAGGAAAATATCCGAATATTCGGCCAATAAGTTGCGACCGCTTTCGTCAATTACTTTTTTAGCGTATTCGGCAGCCAATTTCAAGTCTTCCGCATTTCTACTTCCGCTCATGCCGAACCCTGATTTTGTCAAATACACTTTAGACAGCAAAGCATAAGCCGTATATTTGTCAATTCTTCCCAGATCATTTTTTGCCGGAAGCCATTCAATGGCTTTTTCCAAAGTCAGGATAATATAGTCGTAGACATTGGGAATGGTCGCTTTGTATCTGTCGTTATAACCGCCTGCCGATATTTCCGCAGAGTTGTTATGAACAATGGGAACTTCTCCGAATATACGTACCAAGTAGAAATACGCCATTGCTTTCCACACCAAGGCTTCCCCTTTTACCGTGTTTTTTGCGGTTTCACTTACATTGGGACTTGCCTTCATGTTAATATTCTCAATGACGCCATTGGCATACGCATTTACAGACCAGAACGAATTGGACATTTTCGCCAAATCGCCGTCCGTATTGCTGGTGTTCAGATTCATATATGAACCGCCTTTATAGACATTTCCGGCCATTACTTCTCCGATACTGATGAAACACCGTTGGAAGTCGTACCACGGAGAAGAATAAAGCGGGTTTACGGCTTGAAAGCATTGTTCATCCGTCAGATAAAAATTATCTACATTATAGCCGTCCTCAGTCGGACGGTCCAGAAAATCTTCGCAAGATACTAAACATAAAGCCAGTATAGAAGATAATAATATCGTCTGTTTTATTATATTAAACTTTTTCATATACATTAAATAATTAAAATGAAAGATTTAAACCAACCGTGAATGTCTGTGGAGACGGATAACGTCCGTAGTCCAAGCCATAAACATTAGGAGTCATGGTGCTTACACCGACTTCGGGATCAAAACCTGTGTATTTGGTAAATGTATAAAGATTTTGTATATTTGTAAATACACGTACATTGTCTATTTTGTATTTACGCAACCACTTTGAAGGAATGGTATATCCCAAAGTTATATTTTTGATGCGTAAATAAGAGCCGTCTTCTATGTATCGATCGCTGATGTTCGTATTATCCGAACTACCATAGGCGCGGGGAGCAGAAGGGTCGTTGGCTAATCTGACATTATTAATGTCTTCAAACCAATTCCAAACGCCATTTGTTCCTTCATAACTAATATTGGGGTTGATTACCTCTAAATGTGCACGGTCGGTGACATATTTTAACTGGTTATTGTAAATACCGCTCATCTGCGATAATTCGACAGCAGAAAAATTGTACACTTTATTTCCGTAATTTCCATTTATAAAAACATTTAAGTCTATATTTTTATAACGGAAAGTATTGGTCATACCGAATGAGAATTTAGGCATGGGAGAACCCAGATTTGTTTTATCGTAGTTGTCGATTATACCGTCGGGTACGCCATCCGGACCACTGAGGTCTTTGAATTTGACGTCACCTACCCAGGTCGTGTTGTAACGATTGAAACTGCTTCCGTCGGCAGGGTATTTGCTGGGCTTGGGCGAATTTTTCAAATCGTTCAAATCTTTATAATAACCATCCGTTTCATAACCATAGAAATTGTAAAGTGATTCTCCGATATTGGTAAGCGTAATATTCTCGCCTTCACCATCCCATTGCGGCCAACCTTGTATCGGCACGGAAGATGCGGTGGATATCAATTTGTTTTTGTTGAATGAAATTGTAAAATCGGTATCCCATTCGAACGCTCCGGTCAGGTTTCGTGTATTCATTGTAATTTCAAGACCTTTGTTATTGATGGTTCCGTAATTACCCCTTGGCGCGTTCAACACGGAAGAGTCGTTGCCGCTCGTACCCATATAGGAAGGAAGCGTAAGTTTCATCAACATATCTCTTGACGTTTTGTCGTAAAGTTCCACCACAAAATTCAAACGATCTCTGAAGAAATTAATATCCAGGCCGAGATTCCATTGTTCTTGTGTTTCCCATTTTACATACGGATTAGCGATATTGGATTGACGGTACCCCATGCCTAATCCTGTCGGCATGCGGGAAATACTGGCTCCCCATTGATATCCGCCAATACTGGAGTTACCTGTTTGTCCCCAGCCTAAGCGCAGTTTTCCGCTGCTGATAACCGACGAAAGGGATTCAAGAAACGCTTCATTGGTAAATCGCCAGGATCCGGCAAAAGAATGAAAATTAGCCCATCGATTGTTGGGACCGAAGTTGGATGAACCATCTCGCCGGAAAGTATAAGTGCCCAAATAGCGGTCATCATAATTATACGTTTCACGCGTGAAAAAAGAAGCCATGGCTGAACTGCCGAAACCGGCGCCGACAACCATTGAGGTAGAAGATCCCAAGCGCGGATTATGAACTTCATTGGAAGTCAAATTGTTGGAAAAACCACTCAGATATTCATATCTTGATTCCCATAAATCCTGACCAACCATTGCAGTGAATGAATGTTTACTAATGGTCTGGTTATA
Organism: Dysgonamonadaceae bacterium; assembly: GCA_031289145.1. Classification (GTDB taxonomy): domain Bacteria; phylum Bacteroidota; class Bacteroidia; order Bacteroidales; family Azobacteroidaceae; genus Azobacteroides. The sequence continues at coordinate 32,430 of JAITQA010000043.1, forward strand.
GGTTAAATAGTTTTTAAGCGCCCAATAATAGTTGTTATTTCTTTGAATAGAACCTTCGTTGATGGTGCGTTCAGTGTTTCCATATTTATAAGTTGGATAAAACCATTCACCTTTCGAATCCCCGATATCAAAACCTAACTCACTATGCCATACCAGATTTTTTATCGGATTGATGTCCATAAAGATGCTCCCGTTCAATTTGCTGCGATTCAAGGTAAGATCATCATCCAGGGATTTTGCTATGGGGTTGACACGGGTGTAGCCTTCACGAACCTGACTTGCATAATTTCCATCAATATCATATATAGGTATATCTGGAGGCGTAAGTAAGGAAAAAGTCAATATCCCTTCAGCGCCGTTCGCCAGACCCAATCTTTCGGATGTGGAAGAATACATGGTATTTAATCCCAATTTCATCCAGGACTTCAACTGTGCGTCTAAGTTGGCTCTGAAAGAATAACGTTGAAATTCGGTTCCGATAATTGTTCCGTCCTGATTCATAAAAGCGCCGGATACATAGTATCTCACTGTTTCGGTTCCGCCTTGCGCCGAAATCTGGTGTTGCATGATGGGCGCATTCTGGAAGATTGCATTTTGCCAGTTTGTTCCTTTACCCAATAACGATGGGTCTTGAAATTCCGGTCTGTCGGTGAGAGAATTGGTTTCGGCAGCAACCGATGCACTAAATTCTGCAAATTCTCTTAAATTCATCATATCCAAACGTTTCGCCTGATGCTGCACGCCATACAAACCTTCATAAGAAAATTTAGCTTCTCCGGCTTTGCCTCGTTTGGTTGTAATCAAGATAACTCCGTTTGAACCCTGAGCGCCGTAAATAGCGGTAGCGGAAGCGTCTTTCAGAATTTCCATAGACACAATATCCGCAGGGTTAATGGTAGATAAAGGCGAAATAGTAGATACGGAACCATTCCCTAATTTATCGCCGAGACCTAATCCCGAGCCACTGGTCGACCCGCCTTGGACAATGACACCGTCAATTACGTACAAAGGTTCTGCACCGGAATTAATGGTAGCTTGTCCGCGTACACGGATAGATACGGAAGAACCGGGCGCACCGGAAGTCATCACCGACGAAATCCCGGAAGCGCGTCCTTGAAGCGACTGGTCGAGGTTGGTAATAATCGAACCTTTGATTTTCTCTTCGCCTATTGAAACGGAAGCGCCGGATAAATCACCCTTTTTCATGGTTCCATAGCCAACCACAACCAATTCGTCCAGCAGTTGACTGTCTTCATCCATTTTTACCTGAAGAGTTTGTGAAAAGTTTGTCACCTGAACTTCTTTTTTCTTAAAACCAAGGTAAGCAAACACCAGTACAACTTTGTTCGTAGGAATCGTAAGGGTGAAATCACCGTTAACGCCTGTGTTTGTTCCAATGGAAGTGCCTTGTACAGACACAGATACTCCTATCAAGGGTAAGCCGTCCGCACTGGAAACCACAGTTCCTGTAATCGTTGTCTGTGCTGAAACATAGATACCGATGCCGAGCATCAGTAATAACAACATTAGTTTTCTCATTTTCAAAATATTTAAATCCTATATTATTAAAATAAAAAATTTACTCTGGTACAAATTTAGTGTTTTATTTAACAAATTTAAATATTTTCTGGAACATTTTCTTGTAAAAATGTTACATGATTGTCGTTTTTGATACAAAAACAGGTGAAATCGGATACATCAGTACCATTTAAAGAAACGCAGGCCTGCTACGAAACAAATTATGCCGAAAACGGAGAGTGCAATGGAGGGGGTAATTATTTCTATCCAGCCGGCACCTTCGTTAAAAATACTGCGGATACCATCGGCAAGCGCCGTAAGTGGTAAGAGCTTGATTACGCCGAGACTCCATTCGGGAAAATTGTGATAGCTGAAAAATATACCGGAAAGAAGCATCATGGGCATGGTCACGGCATTGATCCAACCCGTACCTACTTCCGTTTTGGCAGTCCGACAGGAAACCAAGACGCCGATTCCGGTAAAAGCCAGATTCCCGGCCAGAAACAACACGGTCAGCGCAGCTATATTCCCCTGAATACGAATACCGAATAGCAACCAGGCGAAAAAGAATAGAAACAAGGCTTCGACAACGTTCATCAAAATGCGGACAAACATCAGGGCAAAGAGGAAATTCGTTTTTTTCATCGGGGTAGCCACCATCCGCCGCAACAGTTTTTGGGAGCGCCGTTCGATGATGGTATAGCTGACTCCCCACATGATGGAACTCATCAGTCCAAATGAAATCAAGCCGGGAATCAGAAAGTCGATATAGCGTACACCTGTCAGTATCAACGGTTTTATGAAATTTGTTTCTTTTACGGCCGTTGAAACGGGTGATTTCAGCAAGGCTGACAATTTCATATAAACCAATTGTGCCGTAGCGTTATGTGGGTCAAAATGGTAAACCGCCTTCCCCAAGGAATCGGTAACAATTACATCAACTTCTCCCCGTTTCAAAGCCACGATTGCCGGTTCCCATTCCGTCCGGAAAAATTTGAATTCCGTATTGCCAAGGGTTTCGTCTTTGATTTTCCATGTATACACGGTTTCGCCTTTCCGGCTGTCTTGTTGTGCATGTATGTAGAGCAGAGAATCCAATTCCGAACTGTTTTTTTCCACCAACATAATGCGAAACTTCGATTCGGAGCTTTGGGTAAAAGCAAGGCCTAAACCGATAGAAATAAGAACGGGAAAAAGCATGCCCCAGAAAAGCACCTCCGGTTCTCGGATCGTTTCCAAGAACTGCGTGTAAGTAAGTTGACAGATTTGTGTATTTTTGAATTTCATTGTGGGCTGTGTTTAGGATGCTGCATCCGGGTTCTCATGCAAGGTTTTTCCGGTAAGATTGATGAACAGCTCATCCAGATTGCTTGCGTTTTCATCTAATAAATCGGCTAATTTTCCTTCTCTGAGTATTTTTCCTTCATCGACGATGATGATGTGGTCGCAGAGCGACTCAGCCTCTTCCATGTAATGCGTGGTCAGAATCAAAGTTGTCTCTCCCTGGTCTTTCAAGGCTTTCAGTATATTCCACAAATCGAGCCGGGAGTGCGGGTCTAATCCGGTAGTGGGTTCGTCCAAAAAAAGTATTTTCGGATGGTTCAGCAGTGCAACCGCCAAAGCCAAGCGTTGGCGTTGACCACCGGAAAGCGTTCCCGTCATAGACTTTTGTTTGTGTTCCAAGCCGGTAAGTTCGATTACCTCTTTCACGCGCTCTTCCTCTGTGTCAAAAAAACTGGCAAAAAGACGTAAGGTTTCAAGAACGGTTAATTTTTCGGTAAAACGTGTTTCCTGCAAAGACAGACCGATTATTTTCCGGAGCGTTTTTTCTTCTTTCCGCCAACTCTTTCCTTGTATAAATATCTCGCCTTTATCAGGTTGTCGCAAACCTTCCATCATTTCAACCAAGGTGGTTTTGCCTGCACCGTTGGGTCCCAACAGCGCAACAAATTCCCCGGCACGGATTGTAAGCGATATGCCACGTACCGCCCGCACATCTTTAAAGGACTTGAAAACATTTTTAACTTCTATCTCGTACATTTCAAATTGTTATTCGCCGACAAATATAAGCATGAATTTTCTATTGACAAAACTTTTGACAGCTTGGCTTCTCATTCAAAAAAAATACCTGCTAAAAACAGCACGATTTACACAATTTCCGAAAATAATCATTGTAGAATCATCTTTTTTGACTAATTTTGACCTGTGAAAAAAAAAATAACACAGGCAATCAAAGGTTTGGCTATTTTATGTGTTGGTGTCAATGCGCATGCGACAAGCGATAACACTGACTTTAGGATAGAAGTCGTAAAATAAGCTGAAAAACGCGACAAAAAATAAAGGAGTAGGCATAACAAAAAAACAATTTTAGAATGAATACGAAAAGAAATTTTTTAATGACTCTAATGAGTCTGTTTGCTATGATAGTAATAAGCTCTTGTGATAAAAATGATGACGACAATGGTGATACATTGACAAACACAATTAGCGCTAAATGGGAAATTACCGATTCTAACAGCGCCTATGCGTCTTTTGAATTTAACAAAGACGGCAATTACATTGTAATAGAAAACGAAACCATTAATAAAAGTTACGTAACCGGAAAGTCCAAAAGTTCTTTGTTTCAAAACGGCAAAAGTTTAGGTACAGGAAATATCGCAACACGTTCTGCCTCTGCTGAATCAAACCTTTCGCCAATACACTATGGAACATACAAAATTGAAGAAAATAGAATAATCCTTACCGGCTTTGGGGTCATTGATGTTATTTCTATTACAACAGAAGAGTTTACCTTTTCCTTTATTCTTGAAGCAACCGGAGCAAAAGGAGTGTATGTTGCAAGTAAAGCAAAAGAACCTATTTCTGCTTCAAATCGTACAGATATGTTTTGTCGCACTTGGAAAGCTCAAAAATTATCAATTGACGAAAGCCTTGTGCCAGACGTGGAAAAGACTTATTTTATTAACGAGTTCGGAGAAAATTGGAAAGCCGGACTTGAAAAAAGTGCGAATGAGGAAAGAGTAGGTACAATAGTTTTGTTTTCAAAAGCGGGTACATATCTTGTATTGTATACTGACGGAGAAGCCGGATTATCAGAATGGAGATGGACAAATAAAGAAGAAAAGGCATTGTATTATTCCTGGGATAATTGGGAAGATGATTGGGAAAATAATATTGTTCAAATAAATAAGTTGAGCGATTCGACCTTGGAAATTCAAGAAGAATTTTGGATATATGAATTCGTTCTTGCAAAATAAAAACCATTCTACTACTCTATTCTGTGATTGTCGCTAAACGGAATGGAGTAATTGGTTTAATAGTGGAATCAGATACCACGTAAAAAACACTATCTTTGTACCGAATATTATTAAAAGAATAGATATGAAAATTGGGGATACGGTTCCGGATTTACTGGGTCTCGACCAGGATGGGAAAGAGGTGAAACGCAGTGATTACAAAGGGAGTAAGATAGCATTGTATTTTTATCCGAAGGATAATACGAGCGGATGTACGGCTGAGGCATGCAGTTTACGTGATGGATACGCCGATTTACGCAAGGCAGGCTACGAGATAATCGGCGTGAGCAAGGACAGTGCGAAATCGCACAAAGGTTTTATCGAAAAGTATGAACTGCCGTTTCGATTAATAGCAGATACCGACACTACCCTGCAACAACTTTTCGGCGTATGGGCTGAAAAAAGCATGTACGGACGCAAATACATGGGTACGCTTCGGCAAACTTTTCTGATGGATGAAAACGGCGTGATTGAAAATATTATAGAAAAAGTGGATACAAAAAACAGTTCCGAACAGCTATTGAACAGGATATGACGTCTCAAGGCAAATTGATACTTCTCATTTGAAAGAAAAGAATATCTTGTGCATTGTATAAAATCTTGTATTTATAATCCGACTGTTAGTTCATTTCCTATTTTACACAACAAATCGTACCATTCTTCGCCGAATTTGCGGATAAGCGGTTCTTTCAGGAATCGGTAAACTTTCATATTGTTTTTTTTACCAAGGACAACTGCCGCCTGGCAAACGTTCCAGCGGTGATAGTTAACCGCCCGGAATCCCTTGTAACGGGCTACCCGGACAGGATATAAATGACAGGAAACCGGTTTGTAGAAATCTGTTTTTCCTTCACGGAACGCTTTTTCTATCGCACATTTACAGTATCCTTTTTCGTCGTAACAAGTGAAAATACAGTCTTCGCCATTGACGATGGAGGTGACGTATTCGCCTTCTTCATCAATATATACGACACCTTGTTCGTTGATAACTTTTTGTGCTTCAGGAGATAAATCATCCCATACGACCGGAAGTACTTTTTCCAATTCGGCCACTTCATCTTCTTCGACAGGCGCTCCGGATTCACCTTCCACACAGCATATCCCTTTACAGGCCGAGAGGTCGCAAATGAAATTTTCTTCTAAAATAGCCAAACTAACAATCGTATCATGTATTTGTATCATCCCTCCATTTTTAATTTTTAGTTTTTAACTTTCAGTTTCCAACTCCTTTCCTCTGAAAATTTCATCAAATTTTCCATTGTCATATACCAATCTGCCGTTGACAAAAGTTTTTTCCACTTTGTGCGAAAAAGTAGTTCCCTCCATAGGCGACCAGCCGCATTTGTAGAATAGGTTTTCTTTGGATACCGTCCATGAACGATTGGGATTGACCAATACCAAATCGGCATAATATCCTTCACGGATGAATCCGCGGTCTTTGATTCCAAACAGTTTGGCAGGGGCATGCGCCATTTTTTCCACGATTAATTCTTCCGTAAAAACGCCTTGCCGACAAAGTTCCAGCATCGCTGTCAAGGAATGTTGAACCATAGGGCCTCCCGACGCCGCTTTCAGGCAGGAGCCTTTTTTCTCTTCCAAAGTATGTGGGGCATGGTCGGTTGCCAGCACATCAATTTTCCCGTCAATCAGCGCTTGTCGCAAAGCATCCCGGTCGGTACGGGATTTGATTGCCGGATTCCATTTGATAAAATTACCTTTTGCGGCATAATCTTCGTCTGTGAACCAGAGATGATGTACGCAGACTTCGGCCGTTATCTGTTTCTCTTTTAATGGTTTGGATTCTAAAAGAGACAATTCTTTTTCAGTAGATAGATGGAAAAGGTGCAAGCGGGAACCGTGTTTTTTTGCCAATCGTACAGCTTCGGCGGAAGAGTGGAAACAAGCCTCGGCATCCCGTATTTTTGAGTGAAAAGAACTGTCTAAATTTTCGCCGAATTGCCTGATGTAACGGGCTTTGTTGGCGGCAATCACAGCTTCCGATTCACAATGGACAGCAATAATCATGTCCGTTTCGGCGAAAATCCGGTCTAAAGCGCTCTCATCATCAACCAACATATTGCCGGTCGAAGCGCCCATAAAAACCTTAATGGCAGCAGCCCTGTGCGCTCCGGATTTTTTCAGTTCGTCCGAATTAGTATTGGTAGCGCCGATGAAAAATGTGTAATTAGCGAAAGACTCTTTGGCTGCGCGGTCGAATTTTTCGTCTAAGGCTTCCACTGTGATGGTTTGCGGAAGTGTGTTCGGCATATCCATAAACGAGGTGACGCCACCGGCAAGGGCAGCCCGCGATTCGCTCCGGATATCGCCTTTGTGGGTCAGGCCGGGTTCACGGAAATGAACCTGGTCGTCGATGATGCCGGGGAGGAGGAGTAAGCCGGAAGCGTCTATTAACACCTCTCCCCCCGGCCCCCTCCCCACAAGGGAGGAGGAGTTGGGGGGAGAGGTCACTTTTACGATTCGCTCCCCATCAATCAAGACATCTGCCGCATAGCGTTTTCCTTCATTGATTATCGTAGCATGTTGAATCAGTATCATTGTTTTTTGGAAGGTTTTTTGAATAAGCTATTCCATTTCAAGTGGATAACACCGAACAGGGCTTCTCCGAATATACCGCTGTTCATTTTGGAGACGCCTTCCACACGATTGATAAAAATGATGGGAACTTCTTTTAATTGAAAACCTTGTATGTATGCCGTGAATTTCATTTCTATCTGAAAAGCGTAACCCTTGAATTGGATTTTATCCAACTCAATAGATTCCAGCACTTTACGACGATAGCATTTAAATCCGGCAGTGGTGTCTTTAATGCGCATTCCGGTAATTATGCGCACGTAAATGGATGCAAAATAAGACATCAGCACCCTTGATATCGGCCAGTTTACCACGTTTACGCCGGAGATATACCGCGAACCGATGGCTACATCAGCCCCTTCGATGGCACAAGCGTTGTACAGGTGCAACAAATCCTTCGGGTTGTGGGAAAAATCGGCGTCCATTTCGAAAATATACGTGTATTCCCTTTCCAAAGCCCATTTGAAACCGGCGATATAGGCCGTTCCCAAGCCTAATTTACCCATACGTTCCAAAATGAAAAGCCGTTCGGGAAATTCATTCTGCAAACGTTTGACTATCAATGCGGTTCCGTCAGGAGAACCATCATCGATAATCAATAGATTAAAAAATTTCTCAAGAGAAAATACCGCCCGGATAATTTTCTCAATGTTTTCTTTTTCATTATAAGTTGGAATAATAACAATACTGTCACTCATGAGTCTGGAATTCATTAAACGATTAATCGCGTACAAAGATAGTATTTTTATAGGAAAAACAAAAAAGATTAATAAAAAGTATCAATAATAAAAAGAGACGCTATCTCATTGACAACGTCTCCTAAGCATACTATTAAAATTCCTGTATTTTAGGTCGTTTATTATTTCTTTCCACCTAATAGTCCGCCCACTATATCGACCAATCCTCCCAAGGGATTTGAGTCTTTTTCAGCCGTTTTTTTGGTTGTTTTGCTACTTGTCGGTTTTTTTGTACTTACCGTTTTAGTGCTACTCGTTGGCTTTTTGCTACTTATTGGTGTTTTGCTACTTGCTCCCAGTAGCGAATCCAATTGACCGCCTAATACGCCGGGCAATTTGTTTTTCAATACAGACATAACTGCTTCTACTGCAATTTTTGCAACCGATTCCGAAATACCGGCCTTAGACGCTACTAATTTTATAATTTCTTGTTGCATAAGGATATATTTTAAAAGGTTTATTGTTATTTATTCTATTTCTAAATTGTTTTCGGGCAAAGTTTCATCATCCGTATTCTCTGTTGTTTTTGTATAATCTGCTTCATTCAATCCTCTTTCTTTGATAGCGCGGTTTTCACAAAATTTACAGAGATCGGTTATATTTTTCAATTCTCTGGCTTGCGCTACGCTTCCTTCAAAAATAGAGTCTGTTTTATTGGTATTAATGGATGAACAATCATCATATATGTGGTATTTTTTACCGGATTTGGTCCAATAGACATCATTATTTCCACCTGTCAGCCATTCTACACGGTCGGTTTGTTCGGCATATTGCTCTTGCGATGGCGGGTTAAAATCATAACTTGCAAGTCCTGCAACAATCAATGCTACAGCAGCAATTCCACCCAATATGCCTTTTTGTTTTCCATCTAAATTTTTGTTTGTCAAAATCAGCACTATCAGGGGTAAGAAAGCAATAATTGCGGCTACTAATCCTAACTGATTCTGCATAAAGAATTTAAATTTATCTTTTTCGGATGCGGGGTCTAATCTGTTTGATTTTTTCCAAAGCATGGAACCGATAATTACGAAAGCCAAATCGACGACAATCAAAACGATTATCCATACCATCAGCAAGGGCTGTTTGAACAATAGCGCGATAGCGCCAACCTCAGCGACAATAGCCAAAAACCATAATATTCCGGCGATAATACGCAATTGGGTTGCTTTGCCTTTGCTTTCTGCAGTAGGAACAAAAGCAGGTCTTGACACGTTTTCAGTTGATGGAGTGCCTCCATTAAGACGTGTAACTTTTTTATTTGTAGCCATATTCTATATATTGATGCGTTAATATTCCAGTACTCTGGGTAATGATTTTGCTTCATCAACCCATTTTTCCACTTCTTTCAAAGAGGGTGTACGGCGCGTGAGTTTTTTTACATTGTTTACCTCTTCCATTTTAGCTGTAAGGTTTTCCGCTTTGCGTTGTGCCAATTCCGGAACCGTATCCACACCAGCCGCTTCCAATAATTCTGAAAACTCCTGTCCTATACCATTGATTCTGAATAAATCTGCCATATTTGCAAATTTCAGGATCTTTTTTTCGGAAATACCTGTTGCTTCGGCTAAGTCTTTCCTTTGTTTTTTTGTCTTTGTACTGCTTAACAGTTTGTCAGTACTTGCTACGCCAACTTTACGAAATTTTTCGCCCAATAGTTGTCCGATTCCTTCGATTTCTTCAATTTTGTAGTTTGCCATGTTTTTATGTTTTTAAATTAAATTTTTTTTACTTGCTTCTCTTTTCAGAATCAATCTCTTTTCGGTAATATTAAAGGTATCTTTAAGTGCCATAAATAGTTAAACTAAAAAACTTTATAAAATATACCACTAATTCTATGTCAACTTTACCAATATACATCCAAATATTGTGCAAATATAGATATATTTTTGTAATTGCAAGCAATAATTGACAGTTTTTTTTACACAAGCTATTTACATTGTTAAGATAAGTCGTAACTTTGTTTCCAAAAATTAGCATAAAAATGATTTGTTTTCCGAATGCAAAAATCAATCTGGGTCTGCGCATCATTGCAAAAAGGCCTGACGGTTATCACGATATAGAAACCGTTTTTTATCCTGTCAATCTCTGTGACGCATTGGAAATTGTGTCGGTGAAAGAAAGAGCAGGCCGTTTCGTCCAAACCGGTATCCCTATTGACGGAAAACCGGAAAATAATTTGATAATCAAGGCATTTAATCTATTAAAAAAGGATTTTGATTTGCCTGAAACAGACATTTATCTTCGCAAGCAGATTCCTTTTGGGGCCGGTTTGGGTGGCGGTTCGGCCGATGCGGCTTTCATGCTCTTATTACTTAACGATTTTGCCGGTTTGCAATTGACGGTCAAACAATTGGAAGAATATGCCGGGCATATTGGCGCCGATTGTCCGTTTTTTATTCAAAACAAGCCGGTATTTGCAGAAGGAACAGGTAATATTTTTTCTCCGTTGAATCTATCCCTTCATGGCTATTTTCTGGTATTGGTGAAACCGGCTATTTCCGTACCTACCAGGGAGTCTTATGCATTGGTCAAGCCGGGACAACCGGATTTACCCTTGTCCGAAGTCATCCGTTTACCTGTGAACGAATGGAAAGGAAAACTTGTCAATGACTTTGAAGCGAGCGTGTTTGCCGCTTATCCGGAAATTGGAGCGATCAAACGGAAATTATATGCGACAGGAGCGATTTACGCAAGTATGTCGGGTTCAGGTTCAGCCGTGTATGGGATATTTGAAACGCACAAGGATTTAAGTTTGGAATTTTCGGATTGTTTATGTTATAGCATTCAATTGTAGTGTTGAACGATCAAAATCTTTTTATACTTTTGAGGTTTTATAATTAATGAACAAATGAGAATACATAGAAAACGAAAAATAAGAAAATAAACAATTTACATAAGCAATTAATATAAAAATTATGCGATTCAAACTCACTTTACTGACCGATAAAAAAGCTTTTGGGAACCAACTGCCCTTGAATTATCAATATGAACTTTCGGCTTTTGTGTATCGGTCTATTGCGCAAGCCGATAGGGATTATGCTTTGTGGCTTCACGAAAACGGATTCCGGTTAGAAGGAAAACCATTTAAATTATTTACATTCTCTAATTTGCTTATTACGCAGTACAAAATCGACAAAAACTCCGACCGGATACGGATCGAAAGCGACCGGGTGGAGTGGTTAGTCTCTTTTTTACCCGAAACGGCGACAGAGAAATTTGTCCACGGACTTTTCTCCGAACAGGTGTTTCAAATCGGCGACAAAAAATCGGTGGTGCAATTCCGGATAGCACAGATAGAAGTGCTGCCAATGCCCACTTTTGAACCGGAAATGCGTTTTCGGACGCTTTCGCCCGCCAGCATTTCGTATCGGAAAGAAGAAGAACGCTATCCGGATTACATCTCGCCGGAACATCCGGAAGCCGCCGGAATTGTGCTGAATAATTTGTTGAACAAATACCACACGTTTTATGGTAAGCCTTACGAGAGAAAAATTGACTTTACGTTCCAGCCGACGAATAAACCGAGAACCAAACTGATTAAGATAAAATCCGGAATGCCGGAGGAGACTTTTATCAGAGGGTATCTGTTTGAGTTTAAGATGCGGGCGGATGTGGAATTGATGCGGGTAATGTATGCGTCGGGGATAGGAGAGAAGGGGAGCCAGGGGTTTGGGATGGTGGAGATAATGGGATGATTTATAGCAAAAAAAAGGTTTAGTCTTAATCAAATATATAATTAATTATTTCAAATCTAAAATAGTTCAATTTGTTTGTAAGACTAAACTTTTTGCAAAGATAAAAATTATTTTCTTAAATATATAATTAATTTGGATTATTTGTTATCTTTGCAAATAATATTGGAGTAGCATAAAGCATAAAAGCATATAAAATGAAGGAGACCTATAATACAATTGACTATAATTGGCTGATTCAACCAACCGGTGACCCGTTTACCGATGTAGGGGGATACGTTATAAAATATCTTTCGGAAAAAGATCCTGAAAAAGATATTTTGGAACTTATTGAATACATGGCTAAGATATACGTGAATAGATGGAGTGGAAAAATAAATCCTTTTTTCCTAAATTCGGCTATAACTCAACCTGCTTTTAAAGGAGATGTAAAGATAAAAGAGACGATTAAATATTTTTCATCTTTGCTTAATGAAACAGCGAGCAATGAAACCGGATTTTGCAGAATAACAGGCAGAAAAGCTAAATTATTTAAAGCAGGGCGAGATAATTCACTCATGTCCGGTTCCGGTGGATTTGTAAATTTCCATCATAATTTTCAATTTGGGTTGATGTTATCGAAGGAAATGCTTATCCGGATGCTTTTTATTCCTTACGGGTCAATATTTATTGGCGGGCGAATTGCTGTTATTTACAGCAATGATGCACAGGTAAACGAATTTTTTGTGCGTAAAAATTGTGAAGCAAACGATAATAATATTGCCATGGCTTCTTCTGACGGAGTGTTAAAATCGGAGTATGGAATTCCGGCTAATGCTTTATTTCGATTTGTAGATGATTTGTTTTTAAGTCAGTTGAAAATTGCGACAGATGATGATACCGGTAAATTATCTTTGACGCTATATCATTTTACTAATTTTGGTGCAAGTCCTGAGATTGTGATATATAAACTACCCTCCAATGTGTTCAGATTTTATTCAACATGCCAATCTATAAAATTGAAATCCGATTGGCAACAGTTTATCATGGCGCATTATGTCAATTCAAAATTTAAAGGAGCCAAATACAATCAATCAGCATCAATTTATGAACTCACTAAAAAAGATAGCATTGAACAAATATCATTTGACGATTATAAAACATGGCGTAATGTTGTCTTGGAAAATTTATTGAAAGAAAAATCTATTTTACGATTATTCGTAAATTGGGGAATCAAACATAAATTCAATTTTAATATTGTAGAAATCTATCAAAAATATGTACAGAATATGAAACAAGAAACTTTAAACAAGATTAAAGAATTAGCGCTTTTTCTAACAAATACAGGAGAAGATGCTATAAAGAAAAGTATCCGCGCTTTAGATGGATACAAAAGTTCTTACGAACTTCGCCGGTTCTTTTTAAAGAACGTGGTGGCAAAAAACTATAATGATGGAAGCAACGACACAATTATTACGATGGAAGAGTTGGTCTATTATTTATTCCCTGATGATGTATCGTGGAGAGACATACGAGATATTTTACTTTTTGCAATTTATCAAGAACTTCATGCTAAAAATATTCGTGTCGAAGCAGAATTACCTGAAGAAGAAACATATAATGAAAATGAATAATAAACATAAATAAAATAATTATGAGTAATTTAAAAGCACAAGGATTTATCCTTATTGATGTAGATGTGGTAGCATTGAATAATGCGGGAAAAAACACACAAAGTAATTTTGATAATGCCGTAGGCACAAAACGAATTTATAAAGATGGGAAAAGTTATGTTTATGTTTCCGGGCAAGCATGGCGTTATTGGTGGCGAGACACTTTACAAAAAACGTTTAATTGGGAATTATCTCCAATTACGAGAGAGAGTAAGATCGCGTTTACAGCAGCTGACCCGATAAAATATGCCGATGATGATATTTTCGGTTATATGAAAGCGGCATCAGAAGAAGTAACCGATGAAAAAGGAAAAGTAAAAAAAGAAAATGTTACAGTAACAAGGGTTTCTCCGTTAAAAAATTCGGTTCTCGTTTCTGTTGGTTCTGTTCGACCTGTTGAAAATTGGTCAAGTATGGCTCGTCAGGATGGTGATTCTGTCCCTTATGGAAAACAAGAATATAGCGCTATTATGAAAGGTATGTTCAGTTTGGATTTGGAGCAATCCGGAACTTTTGCAACCTATAATAAAACCGGATTTAAAAATCTTACAGTTGCACAGAAAAAGCAGGCATTAACCAGTGATTTATTAACAGAAAAATGTGCAGTAGAAATTGACGACCCTTTTATGAAAGACGAGAAAGGAAAACCCTATAAACTCGTTCGTTTATTGCCACATATTCGCGAAAAGAGAATATCAGAAACTATTTTAGCATTAAAAAACATATCTGGCGGAGCCATGCAAACCAATAATATGGGAGATGTGACGCCTAAATTTATCGTTTTAGCAACATTGAATAGCGGTAATCATCCATTTTCTCACATTACTTCTTCAAGTGGAGTCAATGATGATGTAATTGATTTGAATATTGATGCACTAAAAGAGGTGTTGAAAGATTACAAAAACAATATTCAGGGAGATGTTTTTATTGGTCGGCGAAGTGGATTTTTCGACAATAAAGCGGATGCTTTAAACGAGATAGAAAAGGAATTTGCCAATGTGAAAGTTCTCACGATAAATGAAGCTATCGACCAATATACTGAACAACTGAAAAATCAATTGTAATATGAAAGTTTTCAAAATTGATATAACTGCGTGGACTTCAAGTTTTAAATATCCGAATTTAATTTCAGGATTTCAGCCGACACTTGAAGTTCCTCCGCTTAGTACAGTTTTGGGACTAATCAATGCCGCAGCGGGAAAATATATTCAGCACAGGAAATTAAAAATCGGATATTATTTTGAATTTGAGGCTAAACAAATTGATTTGGAAACCATCTATCAGATTGAGGCTCATGAAAA
>JAITQA010000117.1 GCA_031289145.1 Dysgonamonadaceae bacterium
TTAATTCCGAGTTTGAGCAAAGGAAGGTTCGTAAGTTACTTAAAGCAGGAAATCAACAGCATCAAGGCCGATGAGGCGGTATTCCGGGCGATATTGAAGAAACAGCCTGCTATTGAAACGAATAAAGCTGATTCTATCATTCTTTTCGGCAATCCGGATGCGAAATTATAGATAACTATCCTGACCAATCCGTTTTGTAATCCTTGTGCCCTGATGCACAAACGGGTAGAAAAACTATTGAAAAATCCGGCTATTGAAACCGAATTTCAAAAACATGCCGCGTGGAAAGAAAAAAGCTGGTTACGGGCAACGCCTGCCATTCTGGTCAACGGTTATCAATTGCCGGAAAACTATAAAATAGAAGATTTGCGGTACTTTACAGAATTTACTATCGATGTTAATCCCTGCCGTGTTGCAGGCAGGGAGCAATAATCCGGCCAATTATTGGAAAAAGCAACAAAACTGTGTTTATTATTGAGTTTATTAAAATTTTTTATTATTTTTGTATGAAACATTCATGTATTTTATACACACAAGCGAATGAAAATGAAGGAATTACATATTTTTCCATCAGCACATTAGCATATTGTCACATTAGCACATTTATTTACGTATGAAAAAGATTAATTTAAAAGAGATTTCAAAAATCATGAGCGAAAGCGAGATGAAAGATGTGAAAGGTGGGAATGGTGGGATGGATAATCGTTATTTACTCCTTACTTTAGTTTATGATCAAACTATTACAAATTAAATATATCATGAAAATAATTTTTTTACGAGAATTTAAAGAAGTCCTGAGTGATGGAGAATTGAAAAATGCGTTGGGAGGAAGTAACAGTGATGGTTGCTCTACCCCGTATTTATACACAATATTAGGTGGAGATAAAGTATGTTCTTCCTCAAGTAATGTAAATACGTATAACATTTATATCCAATGATTACAATTAAAAACAACGATTTTCTGATGATGAGTTTCATCATTCTACTTTTTCTATTAACCGGTTGCCGCCTTGGTTCTGAAAAGGAAGATTTTTCGGTAATTGATTTGAGTAAAGGAATTGAAAAAGTAGAAATACTTAACCTAAGCGACTTTGCAAATTCCATTTCTTACATAAAAATGAATACTTCGGATGAAAGTGTATTTGGTGAAATCTTCAGAATTTTATACGAAGACGACATGTTTATGGTATCGGATACGCGACGCAATTACTTATATATCTTCAATAAAGACGGTTCATTCAAACAAAAGGCAGGTAATATTGGACAAGGACCGGAAGAATATACCTACTTAGCGTGGTTTGATTATTTGCATGGAACTGATGAAATACTATTACATGATTTATATTCAGGCACCTATTTTTATAATTTGGACGGTAGTTTTAAGCGAAAAATCAACCTTAGCCAAGAATATGTGTTATCTGAAAACAATCCTGCGTTTCCCGGAAATCTCTTCAGAGTCATATACGTTGATCCAACTACCTATGCTGTTGATGTTAATTATTCCGGAACGCCTTTATCAAAACTTATGTTTTTGAATGATTCGCTGCAAGTTGTTTTGGATATACCCGGCAGTAGTTTGTTTGAATTTGATTACGGGGAATTAGGCGCTATTTTGCACGATGGTTTTTTTACTCCAGAAGCAAATGTGATTCTATACCGGCATAACAATCGTGTTGTACATTATAATCCCGACAGAGATTCTATTTGTATCGTAGATAAAGATTTAAATCAGAAATATATGCGATTTGTTTACGGTGATTACAAAAAAGACGGATTTGATAAAAAAAGGTCGATTAAGCTATTGAATATGCAGGAATATTCCAATATACTTTTTTTAGATTTTAATGCACCCGGATTAACTCCTGAACCTTACGAAGGTTACTCGTCGTATAATGGCGTTTTTGCTCCACTTAATTTTATAAATGGCATATTCAATAAAACAACAGGAGAATTAACCTTTTTGAAACAAGCCCAAAAAGGGAAATTAGGATTCAAGAACGACATTGACGCCGGTCTTCCGTTCTGGCCGAAATACATCACTACGCAAGGAGAAATGGTTACTTATTACCGGGCGGACGAATTTATGGAAGCTTTTCAAAACAGAGAAGACACTTCTGAAGAAGTGAAAGCGATTCTGAAAGATTTGAAAGAAGATGATAATCCGGTGATTGCGATAGCAAAGTTGAAAAAAAGATAAATTTTTCGGAAGAAATTGATTTGCACAGACAAATTCCGTACAAGTTTCGGATTGAGAAGAAAAAAATATACTACCGGTGGTGAATGAAATTTCCCAATAAAAAAAGCCATCGAAAGGGCTATTTATCCCCTTTCGATGACTTTTTTGTTTACGCAGACCTTATTGTATTTTGCCCAATAAGGTATTTATTGCAGCGAAAGATTACATCATGCCGCCCATTCCACCACCCATAGGAGGCATGGCAGGAGCAGGATTGTCTTCTTTTTTATCTGTGATAACACATTCTGTTGTCAGGAACATACCGGCAATAGAAGCGGCGTTTTCCAATGCGACGCGCGTCACTTTGGTTGGGTCGATAACGCCTGCTGCATAGAGGTTTTCATAAATATCTTTGTGGGCGTTGTAACCGAAATCGTTTTTGCCTTCTTTTACTTTCTGAACGACTACGGCGCCTTCTTTTCCTGCATTTTCAACGATTTGGCGAAGCGGCTCTTCGATGGCGCGTTTGATGATTTCAATACCGGTGGTTTCGTCTTCGTTTTCGCCTTTCAATGTTTCCAAAACAGTAATTGCACGGACGTAAGCCACACCGCCTCCGGGAACCGTACCTTCTTCGATAGCCGCACGGGTAGCGCTCAAGGCATCGTCTACGCGGTCTTTCTTTTCTTTCATTTCCACTTCGGATGGAGCGCCTACGTAAAGGACAGCCACACCGCCTGCCAGTTTGGCCAAGCGTTCCTGTAATTTTTCGCGGTCGTAGTCGGAAGTGGTCGTTTCGATTTGCGCTTTGATTTGGCCTACACGTGCAGAAATGGCGCCTTTGTCACCGGAACCGTTTACAATCACCGTGTTGTCCTTGCTTATGCTTACTTTTTCGGCGGTACCCAGCATATCGATGGTTGCGCCTTCCAATTTCAATCCTTTTTCTTCGGAGATAACAACACCACCCGTGAGTACGGCAATGTCTTCCAGCATTTCCTTGCGGCGGTCGCCGAATCCCGGCGCTTTCACGGCGCAAATTTTCAAAGACCCGCGCAAGCGGTTTACGACCAAAGTAGCCAAAGCTTCCGATTCGATGTCTTCAGCAACAATCAAAAGCGGACGTCCGGTCTGAACGGTTTGTTCCAGAATGGGAAGCATATCTTTCAGTACGGAAATTTTCTTGTCGTAGATAAGAATATAAGGATTGTCCAAATCGGCCTCCATTTTTTCGGTATTGGTGACAAAATAAGCCGAAATATAACCGCGGTCGAATTGCATACCTTCTACTACATCTACATAAGTATCAATACCTTTGGCTTCTTCCACCGTGATAACACCTTCTTTTTTCACCTTTTTCATAGCTTCCGCAATCAGTGCGCCTATGGTTTCATCGCCATTAGAAGATATCTTCGCTACATTTTCTATTTTGCCGAAGTCATCGCCTACTTCCTGAGATTGTTCTTTCAAGGAAGCTACAACCGCTATAACCGCTTTGTCGATACCGCGTTTCAAATCCATCGGATTTGCGCCTGCCGCCACGTTTTTCAAACCTACGCTGATAATGGATTGCGCCAAAACCGTAGCGGTAGTTGTTCCGTCCCCTGCATCATCATTGGTTTTGGAAGCAACTTCCTTTACCAATTGTGCGCCCATATTCTGGAAAGAATCGGATAATTCGATTTCTTTCGCAACCGTAACGCCGTCTTTGGTAATTTGCGGCGCACCGAATTTTTTATCAAGAATAACATTACGACCTTTGGGGCCTAAAGTTACTTTTACTGCGTTTGCCAGCTCGTCGACTCCTTTTTTCAGTAAATCGCGTGCATCAATGTCAAATTTAATTTCTTTTGCCATAGTATTTGTTGTTTTTTTTAATTGTTAAATTATTGCAAGAACATCCGATTGACGCATAATCAGGTATTGTACGCCTTCCAACTCAATTTCCGTTCCGGCATATTTGCCGTACAGGACATTGTCACCCGGTTTAAGTACCATTTCTTCGTCTTTAGTTCCGTTACCGGTTGCAATTACTTCCCCTTTCAAGGGTTTTTCTTTTGCCGAATCGGGAATGATAATTCCACCGACTGTTTTTTCCTCTGCAGCTGCCGGTTTAACCAACACTCTGTCTGCTAATGGTTTAATGCTCATAAATTTATAATTTTTTATTGTTATTATTATGTATATATTTTGTCCTTTTCCCTGCGAATTTTGTGCCAAAAATTAAAAACTGACAAATTGACAAAAAAAATAACCTTGACTGTATATATAGCCCTGACAAAAAATGTTTCTGTAAAAAAGTCATGCTATTTTTATATTTTCAATTTGTTAGCGTTTTTACGATTATCAAAAAAAGATAATACTGTTATCTTTTCTTCGAAATAATCATACACAGCGTTTAATTCTTTGTGAGCATTTTGAGTCCATTCTATTATAAAAGCCATTTTTCGTAACGCTTCTTAACGTCTGAATGTAGCGTAGTTTTACCTTCCTTAGCATCCGACAATCCTTGTTCAATAGACATTTTTTCTACAGCAGAAATTTCATTCCACCAATCATCTTGAATATTGCTATCCTTGATAATTTCAATAACTTTTAATGTTTTTTCATCTTTAAGTTCTGTTATCCAACGAATTAAACTTAGTTTTGAGCAGATGTATTCATGTCTTTTTTATTTGAATTTGTGCAAATATACTATTTTTTTTGTAATTATACGTCTTTATGTAAATTTATATTCTAATCGCTTTTATCAATTCCCCGACAGAAACCATTTGCTGCTCGCCGGTGGTCATATTTTTCAATGTCAGTTTTTCTGCTGCCATTTCATTATCCCCTGCCATTACGACAAACGGGATTTTGTTGGTGTCGGCATAGGAGAACTGTTTCTTCAGTTTAGCAGCCTCCGGATATATTTCCGAAGGGATTCCACTTTTCCTCAAATGATTGAGATAAGGAAAGATATAATTTTCTTCTTTTTCGCCGAAATTGACAAACAAAACTTGTGTCTGTTGCGTGGAATCCTGAGGATAGAGATTTAACTGGTCGAGTACGTCAAAAATACGATCTGCACCGAAAGAGATACCGACACCCGAAACGCCGGGCATACCAAAAATACCTGTCAGATTGTCGTATCTTCCGCCACCCGTGATGCTCCCGATTTCCATATCCAAAGCTTTCACTTCAAAAATAGCGCCGGTATAGTAATTCAGACCGCGCGCCAAAGTCAAATCAAGTTCCAAAATGGTTTCTATGGCAATCAAATCAATTTTATCCAAAATGGTTTCTATTTCTTGGACGCCTTTCATTCCGGTTTCGGAAGCGTGCAAAA
>JAITQA010000033.1 GCA_031289145.1 Dysgonamonadaceae bacterium
GAATACGCCGTTCCCTCCGCTCCCGCACGCCCTGTGCGCCCGATGCGATGCACATACGATTCGGGAATATTGGGTAACTCGAAGTTAATCACATATTGCAGGTTGTCCACATCAATGCCTCGCGCCGCAATATCCGTAGCCACCAGCACGCGAATGCTCTTGTCCTTAAAACTGCTGAGCGCCCGCTGCCGTGCGTTTTGAGCCTTGTTGCCGTGTATGGCTTCGGCTTTGATTTTATTCTTTTGCAGCACCCGCACTACCTTGTCCGCTCCGTGTTTGGTGCGGGTAAAAACGAGTACCGTTTCGATGTCCCGATTTTTCAAAATATCGATCAGCAGAGGCAATTTATTTTCTTTATCCACAAAATAAATGAACTGCTGAATGGTGTCTGCCGTTGATGAAACAGGCGTAACTTCCACCTTTTGAGGATTGTGCAAGATACTTTGCGAAAGTTTGACGATTTCGGGTGGCATAGTGGCTGAAAAGAACAGCGATTGCTTTTTGCGGGGCAACACTGCCAACAGTTTTTTGATGTCGTGAATAAAACCCATATCAAGCATACGGTCGGCTTCGTCGAGCACAAAAATCTCCACATCGCTCAGAGAGATAATTTTTTGATTCATCAAATCGAGCAACCTGCCGGGCGTTGCTACCAATATATCTACGCCGTGGCGCAGGGCGTTTACCTGTGCCGTTTGATTTACACCGCCAAAAACAACGGTACTGGTAAGCGCAGTGTATTTGCCGTAGGTGTTGACACTTTCGCCGATTTGGATTGCCAACTCGCGCGTGGGGGTTACTATCAAACTGCGTATTTTACGCTTGCGTTCATACTGCGAATTTTTCTGACTTAATAATTGAAGAATGGGCGCCGAAAATGCGGCGGTTTTGCCTGTGCCTGTTTGTGCACAGCCCAATAAATCTAATCCTTTCAATACAATAGGAATGGCTGCTGCCTGTATGGGAGTGGGAATAGTGTAGCCTTCTTCTTTTATGGCTTTGAGAATAGGCTCGATAAGCCCGAGGGGTTGAAATGACATTTTTATACAGTTAAATAACTTGGCAGATTTGTTTTTACAAACAAAATTCAAAAATATGCTGCGTGACAAAGGTACGACAATAATTTCAGAACTGCAAGTTTTTCCAGCGATTCAGGGATTATCTGTGCTGTATAAATGATGGCTGTTATGTCGTTATTGCGTTTTGAAAGCAACATTAAAACGCTGTCGTCTATATAATTATCAATCAAAACAATGGATTGTTTGGCAGATTTTATCAAATCTGCTACAAACTTGTAGGCATCAAAAATCTGTCCGTCAAAGAAAATGCCTTCGGCGAGCGGTAGGGCGGTTCTATCCACACCAAACAACACAGCAATTTGCTGACGGTTAAGCCAAGTCGCAAAAGACTTTTTATGGAAAAAGACAAACAGCAAACACGCTGTGAAGATTTAGAATTAGCCAATCAATTCAATGATTTCCTCCGCTAAAACAGTCAATTTTTCAATCCCTGTTTCCGTAATCAAGTAGGTATTTTCATTTCCGACGGCGCCTGTTCCCGGCAACACAAACTTCGGTTCAAAAGCAAAGACGCAACCGGATTGGAGCAGGTCTTTGGAACGCTCCATCAGCACCGGTAATTCATTAATTTCTATTCCTACTCCGTGTCCGACAAATTTGGCTTGTTGTTTTAGTCCCATAAAATTTTCGCCAAAACCGGCTTTCTCGGCCATTGCAAGCGACCATTTGTAAATATCCGCACAAGCGATGCCCTCTTTTCCTTCAGCCATCAGCCGGTCGTGCATCTCCATTGATAACTTGTGTGCATCCAGCGCCTTTTCAGAAAGTTTACCGAAAGAAAAAACCCGCGACATATCAGACATATACGCAGTGAAGTTCCCGGCCATATCCACCATAACGGAATTTCCTTTTTTTATCACTTCTCCTGCCGCACCAATCGGCAGGCAAGGGTGCATACCTCCGCCACCCAGGGCAAAATCGTAGGGAGAAGGCATTCCGGCATTATCTCCCGTCAGCAAACTGCCCATGAAAATATCCATATTCCCGCCAAAAGTACGGAAGATACCGATAGAACCGTGCTTCCGCATTTGACGCTCAATTTCCGTCTGAAAATCAATATCCCGCATCCCTTCTTCGAACAAGGAGGGAATTGTCCGGTAGGCTTCGGCATGTTTTGCAGCGGAAATACGAAATTGACCTATTTCCCACGGTGTTTTTATCATCCGCGCTTTCCTGAGGATGGTCGTAGCATTCCCTGAATTCTCCGGATTAAATGTGGTCGCTAATCGGAGAAGTTCGCTGAAGGTGATTTGGTCGCCCTCCAAAAAAAGATTTTTCGGTAACGGAATATTTCGCGCTTTCAACAAATCGGGAATTTCTTCCGGTTTCCGTATAGCAACAATTTGCGCACCTTCATAACCAATAGGCCGCTGCACAAAATAGAGCGGATCCCCTTCAACCGAAAAATAAATAAATCCTGTAAACACCATTCCGGTAAGGTAATATATATTTACAGTCGTAGTAATTAAACAAGCATCTCCTCCCGCTTCCAAAAGATGCTTTTGTACCGCACGCCAACGAATTTTCAAATCTCCTTCAGGCGGAAAAACACAATCATCCTTGAACGCATGCGCATGGTTGGCCTGTATTTTGTTATCTGTCGTCATAAACAATGAATTTCAGGGAACAAAGGTAAAACAATTTCAAAAAAAATACATACTTTTGCAGAACAATTTATTGAAAAAAAATGGAAGCAATTACTAAAATCCAAGCGCCCGCTTTTGTGAGAAAAAGCTTAGCGCTTATACTTTGTTTGTTTGTTGTAACGGCGCAAGTATCAATTTTCGCCCGGAAATCCGTAACGGAAATTTTTTCCGACCGGGTAAAAACATTGCGTGTCAGCCTTGTAAACGACCCGCTGGCAGCGCCTGTCATCAAATTAGAAGGAGACCAATGGGTGGAAGTCAGTTTCGACGTGATGGGTGGCGCACATGAATCCTATACCTACACGCTGACACATTGCAATGCCGACTGGACGCCGTCACAGTTGATTCAATCGGAGTATATGAGCGGCTTCCAGAACAACTATATTGATGATTATGCGGTATCGTTCAATACAACCATGAATTATGTCAATTACCGGATGACTTTTCCGAATGAAAATTTAACGATGAAAGTTTCAGGAAATTACATCGTGAAAGTATTCCCGCAGAACGAAAGCAAACCCATTCTCGCGGCCTCTTTCTCGGTGGTGGAATCCGGCGCTGATATTGCTATGCAAGTAACTTCCCAGACCGACAAAGGAATGAACAAATCCTATCAACAGCTCAATTTTTCAGTCACTTACGGGAATGAAGTAAAAACGCCTATGCAGGATTTGAAAGTATATGTGCAGCAAAATAACCGGTCGGACAACGAAGCTGCTTTGGTAAAACCGTTAATCGTTCAGAACAGAAGACTCGTTTATGAACACAACCCCGCCCTTATTTTCGATGGCGGAAATGAATACCATAGTTTCGAAATGATTACGCACCGTTACAATGGTTTAAATATTGAAGCTATGGAATTCCATTCTCCTTATTATCATGCGATTCTGAGACCGGATAGAATCCGGAGCAACCGTTCCTATCTGTATGAGGAAGATATAAACGGCCGGTTTCTCATCCGTAGCTTGGACGGTATTGATTATGATAACGAAGCTGATTATTATATTGTGCATTTTTATCTTCCTTGTGAGAAGCCGTTTGCGGAAAATGTATATATTCTGGGAGAATTATTCAACAATGTGCTGGACGGACAAAGCCTGATGGAATACAGTCAGGCAGACAATGGATACATAAAATCCGTCCTCTTGAAAGAAGGCTATTACAATTACCTCTATGTTACACGAAAAGACAATATTTCACCGGCAAACACCGCTTCCATAGAAGGCAATTTTTTTCAAACGGAAAATGAATACCGTGTATGGGTTTATTTTCGGCCGATGGGAAGCCGGTATGATAAGTTAATCGGGTATCAAACGGTTCAATATAAATAATTTATGCAACTGTTTTACACACCCGATATTGTTAGCAATTCGCAATTACCCGAAACAGAGGCCCAACATTGCCTGACCGTTTTGAGACTGAAAGCGGACGATATTATCCGGCTCACCGACGGAAAGGGAAATTTCTATAATGCCGCGATTGCCGAAGCGAATCCCAAACATTGTCGGCTTCGTATCCTTGAAACATTTCCCAAAGCTCCGCTTTGGAAAGGGAAAATAGAAATCGCTATGGCGCCGACAAAAAATAGCGAACGAACGGAATGGTTTGCTGAAAAAGCAACCGAAATAGGAATAGATACTATCAGCTTCCTGCATTGCCGCTTTTCCGAACGAAAAGACATTAAAACGGAAAGAATCAACAAGATACTAATATCCGCCATGAAACAGTCGATGAAAGCGCGACTGCCGGAGCTAAAAGGAATCGTCGATTTCAAAACTTTTATCCAACAAGATTTTGACGGTCGGAAATTTATTGCACACTGCTATCCCGGTGAAAAACAGGCATTGTCGCAGGCCTACCGCAAAGATGAAAATGTGCTGATTCTCATTGGCCCCGAAGGCGATTTCAGTGAAGAAGAAATTGCGCTGGCCGAAGAACAGGGTTTTACTCCCGTTTCATTAGGAGAAAGCCGGTTGAGAACCGAAACAGCCGCTTTGATAGCCTGTCATACGATACATATTGTCAATCAACTACTGTAGTAAAAAAAATAAAAAATATACATGAAACAGTTATTCAAGAGATACGCAAGAAAGGATAAAAAAAAAATAAATGGGTTCAAGAAGATATGGCATTGGATACGAAATATTTTTCTGACGCTTTTTGTCTTGAGTTTATTTTTCGTTCTCCTTTTCAAATATGTACCGGTTTATTATACGCCTTTGATGCTGATTCGTTCCGTAGAACAAATCAAAACCGGTAAAAAAATACATATCGCCCACCGATGGATACCGCTGAGCGAAATATCCCAAAATTTGATTCAAGCAGTTGTGGCATCGGAAGATAACTTGTTTTTGGTACATGACGGCTTTTCTTTCGAACAGATTGAATTGGCCTATAGGGAAGCTGCCCAAGGAAAAAGAGTGAGAGGAGGCAGTACGATTTCCCAACAAACGGCTAAAAATGTATTTCTGACACCCAGTCGTTCATGGATACGAAAAGGACTTGAAGCCTATTTTACTATTTTAATTGAATTTGTCTGGGGAAAAGAACGAATTATGGAAGTGTATTTGAATTCCATTGAAATGGGAGATGGTATTTTTGGCGCACAAGCTGTTGCCGAGAGTCATTTTCACAAACCGGCTTCAAAACTGACGGTTGCGGATGCGGCGCTGATTGCGGCCACGCTTCCTAATCCGCGAAAATACAATTCTGCCAAACCAAGCGCGTACCTGTTAAAAAGGCAGGCTAAAATCACATCGCTCATGCCGAAAATTATCCGGGTTGAATTTGATAAAACAACCGTACAGAAACACAAAGAATATGGGAAAAAATTAAAAGAAAAAAAGAAAAAGAAGAAATGAGCACATTCAATTTTACCGATTGGGGACTTATCCCCTACTCCGAAGCTTACGAAAAACAAAAGGACTTGTTTCAAACCGCCGTCCAACAAAAAGCCGAACAAAAAGCAACACAAAATACACTTGTATTTTGTGAGCATCCGCATGTAATCACTATCGGCAAAAACGGACTGTATTCCAATCTGCTCTTTTCGGAAAAGACCTTACAAGACAAGCAAGTGGAACTCTATCATGTCAATCGGGGTGGAGACATAACCTACCATGGGCCGGGGCAATTAGTCGGTTATCCGATATTTGACTTGGACAGCTTTCATATCGGCTTGAAAGAATATATCTACCGCATCGAAGAGGCCATTATCCGTTTACTCGCCGGATACGACATCCCCGGCAAACGGCTACCGGGAGCCACCGGCGTCTGGATTGATACGGATAAAGCCGGAAAAACGAGAAAAATATGCGCTATCGGCGTAAAGAGTAGCCGTTATATCACGATGCACGGTTTTGCGTTGAACATCAGTACGGATTTGTCTTTTTTCGGCCTAATCAATCCCTGCGGATTTACCGACAAAGGAGTTACCTCAATGGAAAAAGAATTAGGATACACACCCGATATGGAAAATCTGAAAGCCAAACTCCACACTTGTTTTATGAATATTTTCTGAAATTGAAGAAAAGATATCCAAAGATTATCGTCTTCTATCCACCATTCTATGCGAAAGAATAGTTGAATCTATGCCAAACTGAAGTACTCCCTCTTCGTCGGACAGAAAAACACACCATCTTAAGGTGTATTTAAAAAAACTTGTCAGTGCAAATTTACCATTATTTTTTAATTAAATTACTATTTTTCATAAAATATTTACTTTTCATCATTTCTATCCCAATCCTCCCACTCTCCAAAATGAATTGTCGTCTTGTCGACCGAAGCGAAGCGGAGCGGAGACATCTCCCGCTAACAATCAATTACTTAGCGTTATATCATTCAGGCTGTTCAAAGCCGAAAAGATTGAAAGTCCGGAGAATTTGGACACGCCGGTCATAAACACGAAACGGATATGTTCGTCGGGTAGTTCGGTACTTTCTAAAACTATTTTATTTCTTGAAGCTGTTGTTTTCACTAAATCAGATATCGAATTAGTCAATGGCCTCACTTAAAAATGAGGCCATTGCTTTCTTATTTCCTCCAGAGTTTACTCATTTCCTCCAAAGTTTTCCCTTTGGTTTCAGGTACCCATTTCCACACGAAGACAGCAGCAAGCACACATACGCCTCCGTACAATCCATAAGCAACCATCGGGCTGAAGTCGTAAAGCGGCGGGAAAGTAGACGAAACAATGTAATTGAATATCCATTGAAAAGCTACGGCAATCGCTATCGCCTTACCCCGAATGGTGTTCGGAAATATTTCGGATATCAATACCCAGCAAATCGGTCCCCACGACATCATGAAAAACGCAGCGTAAACGATAATGGAAACTACCGGAACGATTCCTTTCACGCCGAAATTGTCGCAAACAGCTACCGCAAAAGCGCCTACAGCCATACCTATCGAACCGATAATAAGCAAGGGTTTACGTCCGAATTTATCGACGGTAACAATAGCAACCACTGTAAACACAATGTTTACAATGCCCATGATAACCGTTTGCATCATGCCTCCGCCTTCTGCTCCGGCGCTTTCGAAAATACGCGGCGCATAATACAATACCGCATTGATTCCGATTGCCTGTTGGAATACCGAAAGCAGAATACCGATAACGATGACCATACCGCCATAAGCGAATATTTTTTCCGTTTTTTCTTTCGAAGTGGCTTCAATATCACTTAAAATTTCCTTTGCCTTGCTCGCTCCGTTTACTTTTGTCAGAACAGATAATGCTTTTTCATTTTGACCAATCAACACCAAATAACGGGGCGTTTTGGGAACAAAGAACAACAGGAAGCCGAATACGGCAGCTACGTATGCTTCCGAAGCGAACATGTAACGCCAACCCGTAGCAATGCTCCAAGGGTCTGAAGCCGCATTTACAGAAAGTACACCGGCGGCGTCCTTGTCAATAATCGGATTGGTGTGATCGCCCAATATCAGGAAATTAACGAAATACACCACCAACATACCGAAGATAATAGCAAACTGGTTGCACGAAACCAAGGTTCCCCGTATCTGCGAAGGCGCTATTTCTGCAATGTACATAGGTACTATCGCCGAAGCCAATCCTACGCCAATTCCACCCACAACACGATAAAGGTTGAAAGTAATCAGAAGATCCAAAGATGGAACGCCTTTAGGGAAAAATAAAAATTCGGGGTAGTAAGAGCCTAAAGCCGATAAAAAAAACAGTACGGAAGCAAACCGGAGGGAATTGCGCCGCCCAACCCTAATGGCGAATAAGCCGGATATAGAGCCGCCAATTACACAACCAATCAAAGCGCTCGAAGAAGTAATCCCATGCAATACTTTCGTATAGTGGAAATTTTGCGCTGACAGGAAGAATCCTTCCAGTCCTTTTTCCGCTCCTGAAATGACAGCAGTATCATACCCAAACAGTAAACCACCCAAAGTGGCAACTAAGGTAATACTGATAATATAACTTAAATTATATTCTCTTTTGTTTCCCATGATAATTAAATCAATTAAAAAATTATGAATTATGAATTATGAATTGGCTGGCACTCGTTATCGCGCTTTGCGTAATTTATAACTCATAATTCATAATTCATTTAGATGTACATGTTGATTATCGCTTCGTACAACTCTTGTTTTCCGCTGATTTGAGCCGGTTCGCCGCTCTTGGCTGCGATAGTACGCAAATCTTCCAAGGTCAGTTTGCCATCTTCAAATGCTTTACCATCGCCGGAATCAAAAGAAGCGTAGCGGGCAACACGCAATTTTTTGTAATCCGATTTTTCAAGTACTTCAGCAGCTATAATTAATGCACGGGCGAAAGTGTCCATTCCCGAAATATGCGCAATGAAAATATCTTCCAAATCGGTTGAACTTCTGCGGGTTTTGGCGTCGAAGTTCGTACCTCCCTTTCCAAGGCCGCCGGTTTCGAGGATGACCAGCCAGGCTTGTGTCAGTTCATAAATATCAACCGGGAACTGGTCGGTGTCCCAACCGTTCTGATAATCGCCTCGGTTGGCGTCGATAGAACCCAACAAACCGGCGTCGGCAGCCGCCTGTAATTCGTGTTCGAAAGTATGACCGGCCAAAGTGGCGTGATTGACTTCAATATTCACTTTGAAATCCTTGTCCAAACCGTAATGACGCAAGAATCCGATAACGGTTTCCGTATCCACGTCGTACTGATGTTTCGTTGGTTCCATCGGTTTAGGTTCAATCAGGAAAGTACCTGTAAAGCCTTGTTTGCGGCCATAGTCGCGGGCAATGGTCAACATCTGCGCCAAATGGTCTTTTTCCCGTTTCATATCGGTATTCAACAGGCTGAAATAACCTTCACGACCACCCCAGAACACATAATTCGAACCGCCCAAAGCAATGGTGGCATCAATAGCATTCTTGATTTGTGCACCCGCCCAAGCTACCGATGCAAAATTCGGATTGGTAGCCGCTCCATTCATATAACGGGGATTGCTGAACACATTTGCCGTACCCCAAAGCAGTTTAACGCCCGAAGCCGCTTGTTTTTCCTTGGCATAGTCCACAATTTTCGCCAGATTGCTTTCGTATTCTGCGAAAGAATTGCCTTCTTCCACCAAATCCACATCGTGGAAACAATAGAAAGGAATGCCTGTTTTTGTCATAAACTCAAAAGCGGCATCCATTTTGTATTTCGCACGGCTGACAGCATCAGAACCTGCACTCCAGGGGAATTTCTTCGTTCCGGGACCAAACGGGTCGCCACCGTCGGCACACAAAGTATGCCAATAGGCCATAGAGAAACGAAGCCAGTCTTTCAGGGTTTTCCCCAAGACCACCTTGTTTTCGTCATACCAATGGAAAGCCAACGGATTTTTACTCTCTTTTCCTTCAAATTTGATTTCTCCGATTCCGGGGAAAAATTCTTTGTTACCTAATAAAATTGCCATAATCATTTAATTTTTGTGGTTGTATTTTACATCCAACCGGTTATATACTATCAATTAATTTCTAATTCGTAATTTTCAACTCTCCCTCCCCACTTCGTATTCGGCGTGTCACTCAGTACCAATTCCAATTTTCCGCCATGCATGATGTCCTGATAGTCGAGATACGGTTTGTTGTAATTTTTTCCATTCAATTTAGCGGATTGGATATACACGTTTTTCGGCGAATTGTTCCGGCACGAAAGGGTAAATTTTTTCCCATTGTCCAAATTGAATATGATTTCGTTGAACAGGGGACTTGTCAGTTCGAAACGGGTTTCGCCCGGACAAACCGGATGAATACCGCTCGCCGACAGCACAAACCAAGCCGACATCTGACCCACATCTTCGTTTCCGACCAAACCTTTTACACCCTCTTTATACGCATTTTCGCAAATATACCTGACCCATTTCTGGGTTTTCCAGGGTTCATTGAGCCGGTTGTATAAAAACGGAATATGGTGTACCGGTTCATTGGCATGGTTATAATACGCATTCCAAAGAAAATGCGAAGGCGTATGTTCAAACATGGAATCCAAATCGGCGATTGCCGCTTTCTTTCCGCCCATCAGTTCCGCCAGTCCGTCAATATCGTGGGGCACGAACCATCCTTGCTGATAAGGATTCGATTCGATGCAGCCGTAACCTTCCTTCAAACGGCCTTGAGGAGGCAAATCCTCAAAAGCGCCGTCAGCCTTCCTGGGGCGAAACCACCGGCTCTCTGCATCCCAAATATTCCGGTAAGACCGGGAACGCTTCAGGTATTCAAGGCGATCGGTCTCTTTGCCCAGCATACGCGCCAATTCCGACATGCACCACTCTGTATAAGCATGTTCCAGCGTCTGAGAAATCATATTCCCTCCCGGAGTATAGCCCAAAGAACCGTTTCCGAACTTTTCCGTAGTTTGAACGGCGTATTGATAAGCCTTGTTGATATCGTATGTCCGGATACCTTTGGCATAAGCGTCGGTAAGAACGGAAATAGCCGGATTGCCAACCATGCAGCCGCTGTAAGCATTGAGAAACTCCCAGCGCTCAAGGTAATCTTTTCCGCTTTCTTCGGCCAAGGTAACCAACGAGTTAATCATATCGCTTACTACTTCCGGATTAATGATGGTCTGCAAAGGCATCTGACTGCGGAATACATCCCAGCCGCTGAACACAGTCCGTTTGTGAAACGACTGCGTCCGGTGGATTTTTCCGTCTCCTCCCGTGTACCGGCCATCAATGTCGGAAAACATGCGCGGGTCAATCATCGTATGATACAAGGCCGTGTAAAAGATTGTTTTACCGGAATCCGTACCACCGGATATCCGTATCTTGCCCAAAGCCTTGTCCCATAGTTTCCGTGCATTTGCACGAATCCGGTCGAAATTCCAGTCCGGGATTTCGGCCTTCAGGTTTTTTTTCGCACCTTCTTCATCGACAAAAGAAATGCCTGCTTTCAAAAGCACCTGTTCGTCTTTTTTCGTTTCAAATTCGCTAAAAAAGCCCAAATGTTCACCTTCATAGTTTTTTACGCCGCGAATGATTGCAGCATTGGCTACAATCTCTTTGTACGCCGCGCTTGTTACACCTTCCAACCGGCGATTTTGCCCTTCCGGAATGGTTGCGCTCCACACGCCGTAATTTTTTAGCGGTTTCGAAAAAACAGCATAATAATAAACCGTATACCGGGCATTACCGCCGCCGTTCCCCCAGCCGCCTTCTTTCGGTGTACATTCAATCCGGCCTGAGATGGTGTAATCGTCAATTATTTTCACCGTTTGCCGGGCCGACGTCCCTCCTACCCTGCGGGCTAAATCGATTTGAATTCCGGAATTACTGTTTTCAGGAAAAGTAAACCGCAAAATCCCCGCATGTGGGGCGGCCGTCGCTTCGGCCCTGATACCGTAATCGGTCAGATCGGCCGTATAATAACCTGCTTCAGCCTTTTCGGTCGATTTGTCGTAGCGGGAACGGTATCCCTCCTCCGGATTATCCAAACTTCCGGCAACCGTTTTCAATTTGCCGACGGTAGGCATTACCAGAAAATTACCCAAATCGCCGTACCATCCGATGCCGCTCATTTGGGTGAAAGCAAAGCCCTCTATACTTTTGTGTTCATAACTGTATCCAGGTCCGTTATCGCCTCCCGTTATTGTATTGGGACTTACCTGCACCATCCCAAACGGAGTAGCCGCTCCCGGAAAAGTCTTACCCAAACCATGATATACCCCGGCTTCACTCACACTGGTACTCGCCCCGATAAAAGGGTCGACATAACTCGACAAAGCCTGTCCCGGCAAATCTTGCCTGCCGGCAAACAAAACAAAGAGAACAATAAACGATAAAAACCTTGTTGTCATAAACGCTTATCAAGATAATTTTTCCATCGCGAATAAGCTTCCAGATAGGTTTCCTTTTCGGAAATATCCGGCTCAATTACAGCCAATTTTTCAAGATTGGCAAATGCTTCTTTATTGGAAGCGTAAATTCCCGCTCCGATTCCGGCTCCCCGTGCGGCGCCTGCGGCTCCGTCCGTATCGTATAATTCGATGCTTGCTCCACTCACTCCGGCCAGGGTTTGCCTGAAAACCGGACTCAGGAACATATTGGCATTTCCGGCCTTGATTAGACGGATATCCATGCCCATCTCCGCCATGATTTCCATACCATATTGGAAAGAGAAAACGATGCCTTCCTGGGCAGCCCGCATGATATCGGATTGGTTATGAATATTAAAATTAATTCCGTTAAACGAACAACCAATTTCTTTGTTTTCCAATATCCGCTCAGCGCCGTTTCCAAAAGGAACAATTGATAATCCCTTGCTGCCAATCGGTGATTTGGAAGCCAAACTGTTCATGTCATTGTAAGAAATACCGGCCGGGGCAATATTTTTTTTAATCCATGAATTCAAGATACCGGTCCCATTGATGCACAACAAGACACCCAAACGGGTCTCTTCCGCCGAGTGGTTGACATGAGCAAACGTATTTACACGCGATAAATGGTCGTAATTGACTTGTCCAAGCACACCGTAAACCACACCTGAAGTGCCTGCCGTTGAAGCAATTTCGCCCGGATTAAACACATTCAACGAAAGCGCGTTGTTGGGTTGGTCACCTGCCCTGTAACAAACGGGTGTACCTGCTTTCAGTCCCAATTCGGCCGCTACCTGAGTGGAAACCAAACCTTGAACACCAAATACAGGCTTAATTTCCGGGACAAAACTCCGTTCGAATCCGAAGTAGTCCATCATGTCTTCCGACAAACGATTTGCTTTGAAATCCCAGAAGATACCTTCTGAGAGACCTTCCACCGTGACACCTATCTCATCCGTCAGTTTCATGGCAATATAATCGCCCGGTAACATGAACTTGTCGATTTGTGCATATACCTGTGGTTCATTTTCCTTTACCCAGGCCAATTTGGCAGCAGTAAAATTACCCGGTGAATTCAAAAGGTGAGAAAGACAGTGTTCCTTCCCAATGACTTCAAATGCTTTTTCTCCGTAAGGAACCGCGCGGCTATCACACCATATAATCGCCGGTCGCAAGACCTTCTTGTATTTGTCTACCAAGACCAAACCGTGCATTTGCCAGGAAATACCGATAGCCTTGATTTCTTCCGCAGCCACACCCGACTGTTTCATAACCGATTCGTGCGCTAATTTGAGATTTGCCCACCAAGAATCGGGATGTTGTTCCGCCCACCCGGATTTTTCTGCGATAATCTGCATTTCTACTTTCGGAAAAAAATCCTGCGCTGCGATTTTTCCGGATTCTGCCTCTACCAAACAGGCCTTTACAGAAGAACTTCCTATGTCATAACCTAATAAATACATAACTTATTCTATATTAAAAATTTACTAATCATTAATCATTAAACATTACATTCAAATTCCCGTCTTGTGTTTATTATAGACAATCCTGTCAAATTTATAATATCTTGCCGCTCTGTGACTTACATTTGTCTGATGCTCATCTAAAGGCAGGACATAATCCATCTGCAACAATTTTTTATGAAAATTTCGAGGATCGTATTTTCGGTTGTAAATAGCTTGATACAACAGCCTTAACTCTGTTTCCGTAAATTTAGTCGGCAGTAGTTCAAACAAAATTATCGGATCATTTTCCACCCAATTACGGATTTCCGTCAATGACTCTTCCACAATTTGATTATGATCGAAAGGCATTTTGGGTAATTGGTCGATCGGGCACCATTCGGCAGTTTTGTATTTGGCTACAAGATTCAATCTGCGGGTAATTTTACCCAAAGAAAGGTAAGCAATCGTTATTAACCGATCAATTTTATTATGATAGGCATATTCAAGCCATTTGAGATCATCTTTATCAGCAGTGCGTCGAGGAGAAGTAAAAGATTTAAATTGTTTCAAGGTCATTTTGCGAATGCCGGTCAATTCATACAAAACACGGCTCGCTGCTTCGTCGGCATCTTCCGGCTGATAGATCAGACTGCCGGGCAATTTAAGTTCCCTTTTTTTTGGATTGAGCGTATTCCGCTCCACCAAAAGAACATATAACTGATTTTTATTAAATCCGAATACGATACAATCGACTGAAACGTATGTCTTCATGAAAGTCGAATACATAATTTTCCTCCTTTTCTGAAATTTTTACGGTATTAGGTTGCAAATATAATCATTTCTTTTTCAAAAAAAAAATATTTTACAATGTTTTTTTTCATAAAACATTGTAAAACAAATTATTAAATATCATATAAAATACAATAAGCTATTTTGACTTATTGTATTTTATACGTTAAATACTAAGTAGATAGAAACGAATCATCAGGCTAAAATAGAAAATAAAATTTTACGATAAGCATACCAAAAGAGGCTACCCCCATAAGGGATAGCCTCTTCTCATTTTTTTATGTATCAGGGAATAATATTACGCTTCTCCCTCATTCAGCATAGTAGCAAAACTACGGGAACGACCGGAAGCTGCATGCGCTTTTTCCATTTCGGTCTTGCTTCCTACGATGATTTTGTCATATTCTTTCAGACCGGTACCGGCAGGAATCAGGTGGCCGCAAATCACATTTTCTTTCATCCCTTCCAACTTGTCGGTTTTGCCGTTGATGGCAGCTTCGTTCAAGACTTTGGTCGTCTCCTGGAAAGAAGCGGCCGACATAAAGCTGGTTGTCTGCAAGGCAGCGCGTGTAATACCCTGAAGCACCTGATTGGCTGTCGCCGGAATGGCGTCGCGGGTTTCCACCAATTTCATATCCCTGCGTTTCAGCGCCGAATTTTCATCTCGGAGTTTACGCGCCGTAACGATTTGTCCCGGTTTCAGGTTGGGTGAATCACCGGAACTGATTACAACTTTTTTGCTCCATATCCGGTCATTTTCTTCCATTACGTCCTGTTTGTCAATCAATTGTTGCTCTAAGAAGCGCGTATCGCCCGGCTCCACAATTTCTACTTTACGCATCATTTGGCGAACAATTACCTCGAAGTGTTTATCATTGATTTTTACACCCTGTAGACGGTAAACATCCTGCACTTCGTTCACAATATATTCCTGAACTGCCGTAGGCCCATTGATTGCCAGAATATCGGAAGGCGTAGTGGCGCCGTCGGAAAGCGGAGTACCTGCACGTACATAGTCATTTTCCTGTACCAGGATTTGCTTTGACAGAGGCACTAAGTAAGTTTTGAATTCTCCTGTTTTGGAAGTTACAATCACTTCACGGTTACCTCGTTTGATTTTACCGAATGAGATTTCGCCGTCGATTTCCGATACCACTGCCGGATTGGAAGGATTACGTGCTTCGAACAATTCGGTTACACGGGGAAGACCACCGGTAATATCGCCTGTCTTGCCGACTGCACGGGGTATTTTCACCAATACCTCTCCCATTTTGATAGCATCACCTTCTTCTTTTACAACGTGCGCACCTAAAGGTAAATTATACGTTTTCAGGATAACGCCTTCACTATCCAGAATCTGCGCTGACGGAACCTTGGTTCTGTCGCGTGATTCTACGATAATCTTTTCTTTCAGACCGGTCGTATCGTCATATTCTACTTTGTAGGTACTGTTTTCAATCAGGTTTTCAAACTTGATATTACCCGGAACTTCCGATACAATAACCGCATTGAAAGGGTCCCATTCGATAATCACGTTTCCCTTATGTATCTCATCGCCGGTTTTGAAGAATAATTTGGCGGCATAAGGAATATTGTGCGTCGACAAAATAATTTTCGTATTCGGGTCTACAATACGTAATTCCGATAAGCGGCTAATCACAATCTGATAAGGTTTACCCGTCTCATCCGATACGTTTACCGTACGTAACTCGTCAACTTCCAGAATGCCATCGTATTTGGAGGTCACATTGTTTTCGGTAGCAATGTTGGACGCAATACCTCCCACGTGGAAAGTACGCAATGTCAACTGTGTACCCGGTTCACCGATAGACTGGGCGGCAATAACGCCTACTGCTTCTCCTCGCTGTACCATACGGCCTGTAGCTAAGTTACGTCCGTAACATTTTGCACAAACTCCTTTCTTCGATTCACAGGTCAATACCGAACGGATTTCAACACGTTCTATCGGAGAGTTTTCGATGATTTCAGCCTTATTTTCCGTAATTTCATCCCCTGATTTAACAATAATTTCACCCGTAATCGGATGTTGGATATCGTGTACGGAAACACGTCCGAGGATGCGTTCAGAGAGCGAGGCGACTATATCTTCGTTGTTTTTCAACTCAGTAGCTATCAGGCCGCGCAAGGTGCCGCAGTCTTCTTCATTGATGATGACATCATGTGACACATCCACCAGACGGCGGGTCAGGTAACCGGCATCAGCCGTTTTCAAAGCCGTATCGGCCAAACCTTTACGAGCACCGTGCGTAGAAATGAAGTATTCCAGCACCGACAAACCTTCCTTGAAGTTGGAAAGAATCGGGTTTTCAATGATTTGACCGCCTTCAGCGCCGCTCTTTTGCGGTTTTGCCATCAAACCACGCATACCGGACAACTGGCGAATCTGTTCTTTCGAACCGCGGGCGCCGGATTCCAACATCATGCAAACAGAGTTGAAGCCTTGGTCGTCTTCGCGCAATTGTTTTATCAGAATATCCGACAAACCGGAATTAACATGTGTCCAAATATCGATAATCTGGTTATATCGCTCATTGTAGGTGATGACCCCATTGTTGTAGTTATTCAGGATTTTTTCCACCTCATCGTAACCTTCTTTCACCAAATCTTCTTTTTCTTTCGGAATGATAATGTCATCTAAGTTAAACGATAAACCACCCTTGAAAGCCATGGTATAACCCAAGTCTTTGATGTCGTCAAGGAATTGAGCGGTGCGTGCTACACCGCAAATTTTAATCACTTTACCAATGATGTCGCGCAAGGATTTCTTGGACAGTATCTCGTTGATAAAACCGACCTCTTTCGGTACAAATTCGTTCACCATTACCCGTCCGACTGAAGTTTCAATCATGTGGTTTACAGCTTGTTCATTCACGATGTCATCGACACAGATGTGAATGGGCGCATGAATATCCACTTTGCCTTCGTTGTAAGCGATAATGGCCTCTTCCGGCCCATAGAATTTCAGGCCTTCACCCTTAGCGCCCTTACGCAGGCGAGTAATATAATACAATCCCAACACCATGTCTTGCGAAGGAACGGTAATCGGTGCACCATTGGCCGGATTCAAAATATTGTGTGAAGCCAGCATCAACATTTGCGCTTCCAGAATTGCCTCATTTCCCAAAGGAAGATGAACAGCCATCTGGTCTCCATCGAAGTCGGCATTGAATGCCGTACAGGAAAGCGGGTGCAATTGAATGGCTTTTCCTTCAATCATTTTAGGTTGAAAAGCTTGTATACCCAAACGGTGCAAAGTCGGGGCGCGGTTTAACATAACCGGATGGCCCTTCATTACATATTCGAGAATATCCCATACAACCGGTTCTTTTCTGTCCACAATTTTCTTGGCCGATTTAACGGTTTTTACGATACCACGGTCAATTAATTTACGGATAATAAATGGTTTATATAATTCTGCGGCCATATTTTTCGGGATACCGCATTCATGCATTTTCAGTTCGGGACCGACCACAATAACCGAACGGGCAGAGTAGTCGACACGTTTACCCAACAAATTCTGACGGAAACGGCCTTGTTTCCCTTTCAGACTGTCCGACAAGGATTTCAACGGACGATTGGCATCGGTTTTAACAGCGCTGGACTTACGGGAGTTATCAAACAGAGAGTCGACCGATTCCTGGAGCATGCGTTTTTCGTTTCGCAAAATCACTTCCGGCGCTTTGATATCAATCAGGCGTTTCAGCCGGTTGTTACGGATAATAACGCGACGATACAAATCGTTGAGGTCTGAGGTAGCGAAACGGCCTCCATCCAAAGGCACCAAGGGACGCAGTTCGGGTGGAATCACCGGAACGACTTTCACAATCATCCATTCGGGACGGTTCTTGCTTTTGGATTGGCGGAAAGACTCTATCACCTGCAAGCGTTTCAACGCTTCGTTTTTCCTTTGTTGGGAAGCATCGTTGCTGGCTTTATGGCGCAATTCATACGATAATTCGTCCAGGTCCAAGCGTTCCAGCAAATCATAAATCGCTTCGGCGCCCATCTTGGCTATAAATTTATTCGGATCCGAATCTTCCAATAACTGGTTTTCTTTCGGCAAATTGTCGATAACATCCAAATATTCTTCTTCAGCAAGCAAGTCGTAAGTAACTCTCTCCGTGACGATACCCGGTTGAATCACAACATAACGTTCGTAGTAGATAACCGAATCTAATTTTTTAGTAGGTAATCCCAGCAGATACCCGATTTTGTTGGGCAAAGAACGGAAATACCATATATGAGCCACAGGTACCACCAAATGAATGTGTCCCATCCTTTCGCGACGTACTTTCTTTTCGGTGACTTCCACACCGCAACGGTCGCAGACGATGCCTTTGTAACGGATACGTTTGTATTTACCACAATGACATTCGTAGTCTTTTACCGGACCGAAAATCCGTTCGCAGAACAAGCCGTCGCGTTCGGGTTTATAGGTACGGTAATTTATTGTTTCGGGTTTTAATACTTCACCGCTGGATTGAGCCAAAATTTCGTCCGGAGATGCCAATCCTATGGATATTTTTGAAAAAACATTTTTTGTCTTAACTTCTTTTCTGAAAGCCATATTATTTTAGAGTTATGAACTAAAAACTAAAAATTGTGCGAAGCACGATAACAAACATCAACAAATTTTCAGTTTTTAGTTTTTAATTTTTTATTCCAGTGTAACATTCAAAGCCAAACCTTTCATTTCATGCAGCAATACATTCAATGATTCGGGAATTCCCGGCGTTGGCATCGGATCACCTTTCACAATAGCTTCGTATGCTTTGGAACGGCCAACTACGTCGTCTGATTTGATGGTCAGAATTTCCTGTAGAATGTAAGATGCGCCAAATGCTTCAAGCGCCCAAACCTCCATTTCTCCAAAACGCTGTCCTCCGAATTGCGCTTTACCGCCCAAAGGCTGCTGGG
Source organism: Dysgonamonadaceae bacterium (assembly GCA_031289145.1). Taxonomy (GTDB): domain Bacteria; phylum Bacteroidota; class Bacteroidia; order Bacteroidales; family Azobacteroidaceae; genus Azobacteroides. The sequence goes on from JAITQA010000033.1 coordinate 19,208, forward strand.
TAATCAAAGAATACGGCCCTATTGAGCGGGCGTGCATCTTGTCGTCTACCATGTGGCCCAATTTCAGCATATAGATAATACCCACTGTCGCCGTTTGGTCGAAACGTTCGCCGGTTCCGCCGTCGTACAGGTAAGTCTTTCCATAGCGAGGTACATTCGCCTTGTCTGTCCATTCATTCATATCGTCTAAAGAAGCGCCATCGAAAATAGGAGTGGCAAATTTCACGCCCAGATTCTTACCCGACCAGCCCAAAACAGTTTCAAAAATCTGTCCGAGGTTCATACGGGAAGGCACACCCAATGGATTCAATACTATATCTACAATGGTTCCATCGGAGAGGAAAGGCATGTCTTCGTCGCGAACTATCCGGGATACAATACCCTTGTTGCCGTGGCGTCCGGCCATTTTATCACCCACTTGCAGTTTGCGCTTTTTGGCGATATACACTTTTGCCATCTGAACGATTCCCGTAGGAAGCTCATCGCCAATCGTATGGTCGAATTTCATGCGTCGCAGTTCAGCATCTAATTCTTTATATTTCTTCAGATAATTTACGATTATATCGCGTATCATTTCATTTTTATGGGCATCTGATGTCCATTTCGAAACGTGTACGGCTGTATAATCAATTTTTTTCAGTTCTTCCCGGGTGAATTTCACGCCTTTCGGAACTATTTCCACATTCATAAAGTCTTTCACACCTTGGGCAACCTTGCCTTCGGTCAGCGCCAGCAGTTTGTTAATCAAGACTTCTTTCAAGGCAATTGCCTTTTCTTCGAAAGCGTCATCTAACTGTGGCAATTTGGCTTTATCGCTAAGTCTTGTTTTTTTCTGTTTTACACCGGCTTTGGAGAAGAGGTTTTTCCCGATAACAACCCCGCGCAAAGATGGGGAAGCTTTCAGGGAAGCATCTTTCACATCGCCTGCTTTTTCACCGAAAATAGCCCGGAGTAATTTTTCTTCCGGAGAAGGGTCGGATTCTCCTTTGGGTGTAATCTTTCCGATGAGAATATCTCCCGGTTCGACGCGGGCGCCCAAACGGATAATACCATGTTCATCCAAGTCTTTGGTGGCATCTTCGCTTACATTCGGAATATCAGCGGTTAATTCTTCTGCGCCTCGTTTTGTTTCACGCACTTCCAATATATATTCATCGACGTGAACAGACGTAAAAATATCTTCTCTGACGACCCGTTCACTGATAACGATAGCGTCTTCAAAGTTGTATCCTTTCCAAGGCATAAACGCCACTTTCAGATTTTTACCCAAAGCCAGTTCTCCGTTTTCGGTGGAATAACCTTCTGTGAGTATTTGCCCTTTGACTATCCGATCGCCTTTTCTTATGATGGGGCGCAAGTCGACAGTTGTATTTTGATTTGTTTTTCTGAACTTGGGAATGGTGTAAGATTTGACAGCCGAGTCGAAACTGACAAATTCCGCTTCTTCCGTCCGGTCGTATTCGATATCGATGCGGGTTGCATCTACGAAAATCACCGTTCCACTACTTTCTGCGGTAATTTGTGTGCGGGAGTCCTTGATCAACTGACCTTCAATACCCGTACCTACAATGGGCGCTTCGGGATTCAACAAGGGAACCGCCTGACGCATCATGTTCGATCCCATCAAGGCGCGGTTGGCGTCATCGTGTTCGAGGAAAGGAATCAATGAAGCAGCGATCGAAGCGATCTGCGTCGGAGAGACGTCCATCAACTCCACTTCTTCCGGCGGAACCACCGGATAATCGGCATCCTGACGGGATTTCACCCTTGTGCGGATAAATCCTCCATCATCGTTTAAGGGAGCATTGCCTTGGGCAATGATTTTTGCCTCTTCTTCTTCGGCAGTTAAATAGATGATACCTTTGTCCGACAAGTCCACATTTCTATTGGTTACTTTTCGATAAGGCGTTTCAATAAAGCCGAGTTTGTTGATTTTAGCATAAACGCAAAGTGAAGATATCAACCCGATATTCGGACCTTCCGGCGTTTCGATTGGACACAAACGGCCATAGTGCGTATAGTGTACATCACGTACTTCAAATCCGGCGCGTTCACGCGAAAGACCGCCGGGGCCTAAAGCCGACATACGGCGTTTGTGCGTAATTTCGGCCAATGGATTGGTCTGATCCATGAATTGTGACAGCGCATTTGTTCCGAAGAAAGAATTTACTACGGAAGAAATGGTTTTTGCATTGATCAGGTCGATAGGCGTGAACACTTCATTGTCGCGAACATTCATCCGTTCGCGGATGGTACGCGCCATACGCGCCAATCCGATACCGAACTGGTTGTATAATTGTTCGCCCACCGTGCGGACGCGACGGTTGCTCAAATGGTCGATATCATCAACATTGGCTTTAGAGTTGATCAATTCGATCAAGTATTTGATAATTTCGATAATGTCTTCTTTGGTCAGTACCTTAACATCAATTAAAGTTGTCAGGTTCAGCTTTTTGTTGATTCTGTAACGGCCGACTTCTCCCAAATCGTATCTTTTTTCGGAGAAGAACAGGTTCTGAATAACTTCCCGTGCACTTGCATCATCGGCAGGGTCTGCGTTACGCAATTGGCGGTAGATGTAAACCACAGCATCTCTTTCCGAGTTACTGGGGTCTTTTTGCAGGGTGTTGTAGATAATTGCATAATCCGAGAGATTTTGGTCTTCCCTGTGCAAAAGAATCGTTTGAACACCTGATTCCATAATTTCGTCGATGTGATGCAACTCAATCACTACTTCGCGGTCAATCAATACTTCATTTCGTTCGATGGAAACCACCTCACCCGTATCCTCATCAACGAAATCTTCCACCCATGTTTTCAGTACGCGGGCGGCTAATTTGCGGCCAATCGACTTGTGAAGATTGGTTTTGTTTACTTTAATTTCCTCTGCCAGATTAAAAATTTCCAAGATATTTTTATCGCTTTCGAAGCCAATAGCTCTCAGAAGCGTAGTAACGGGCAATTTCTTTTTCCGGTCGATATAAGCATACATTACATTGTTTATATCGGTTGCAAATTCAATCCATGAACCTTTGAACGGAATAATTCTGGCCGAATACAATTTTGTCCCGTTGGAGTGGAGGCTTTGTCCGAAAAATACGCCGGGAGAACGGTGAAGTTGGGAAACAACTACACGTTCGGCGCCGTTGATGACGAATGTCCCTCTTTCCGTCATATAAGGTATCGGGCCCAGATAAACATCTTGTACGACGGTGTCAAAATCTTCGTGATCGGCATCCGTACAATAAAGTTTCAACTTTGCTTTTAAGGGGACACTATAAGTCAATCCGCGTTCGATACACTCATCAATGGCATAGCGAGGCGGATCAATATAATAATCCAAAAACTCAAGGACAAAGTTATTTCGCGTATCTGCAATTGGGAAATTTTCTGCAAACACCTTATACAAGCCCTCATTTTTTCTTTTTTCAGGGGGAGTATCTAACTGTAGAAAGTCTTGAAAAGACTTCAATTGCACTTCGAGAAAATCCGGATAATCAAACGGTTTCTTAATCGAAGCAAAGTTTATTCTTTGATTGGAATTCGTTGTTAAAGACATTTATTGCTGGATTTGGGAACTTGAAATATATTGAATTCATTAGTAAAAAAAAGAAAAAGACAAGTGGAAGCTGATTTTTTCCATTGCCTGGAATACTTTCTTCCTTTTCATTTTATTGTAGCACAAAAGGTTAAGAACCTTCCTCGAAGAAGATTCTTAACCATGTGCTTAGTTTACAGGAGCAATTACTTAAGTTCAACTTCCGCTCCGGCTTCTTCTAAGGACTTTTTTAACGCTTCGGCTTCGTCTTTGGAAACGCCTTCTTTGATAGCAGAGGGAGCGCTATCAACGATATCTTTCGCTTCTTTCAGACCAAGGCCTGTTAATTCTTTAACTGCTTTAACAATTGCTAACTTATTTGCACCTACGCCTTTCAGAACCACATCAAAAGATGTTTTTTCTTCTACTACTTCAGCAGCAGCAACAGGAGCAGCAACTGCAACTGCAGCAGCAGCCGGTTCGATACCATATTCTGATTTCAAAATCTCAGCAAGTTCGTTTACTTCTTTTACGGTTAAGTTCACTAATTGTTCAGCAAAAGCTTTCAAATCTGCCATTTTTGTATAATTTTTAATTGTTTATTTTATAATTTTTTTATCTTTCTGCCAGAGTTTTCAATACTCCGTGGATGGTTTGTCCACCCGAACTAAGAGCAGCAATGACATTCTTAGCAGGCGATTGCAACAAAGCAATAACATCTGCGATAACTTCATTTTTACTCTTGATAGCGACAAGCAAATCCAGATTTTCGGATCCTACATAGAAACTTTCCTGAACGTATGCGGCCTTTAACTTAGGAATATCGATTCCTTTGGCGAAGGTCTTGATCAGTTTTGCAGGGCTGTTGGCGTCGTTCGAAAACATGACGGCCGTATTTCCCTTCAAAGCGGGTTTCAATGCGGAATAATCTCCTTCGATCTGTTCCAGTGCTTTTTCAAACAGGGTGTTTTTTACAACAACCAATTTGATGTCTTGTTTGTTACATTCTCTTCTCAGACTGCTTGTTTTTGCTGCATTTAAAGTAGCAATATCAGTCAGATAGAAGTTGGGATATTTGCCTAAAGTTGCGGCAATCTGTGAGATGATAGCTGATTTATCTTCCTTTTTCATGATCTTCTTTTTTAATTTTCATCCACTGATTTGGGATCAATTTTAATACCCGGACTCATTGTACTTGAAAGATAAATGCTCTTTACATACGTACCCTTAGCTGCTGTAGGTTTTAACTTGATAAGTGTCGCTACGAATTCTTTCGCGTTGTCGCGAATTTTATCCCCAGTGAAAGATACCTTACCGACAGAAGTATGAACGATACCGGCTTTGTCGACTTTGAAGTCGATTTTACCTTGTTTTACTTCTTTTACGGCAGTAGCTACGTCATTGGTTACCGTACCGCTTTTCGGATTGGGCATCAGGCCACGCGGACCTAACACTCTACCCAAAGCGCCGATTTTACCCATGATAGCCGGTTGGGTGATAATCACGTCGACATCCGTCCAACCTCCTTTGATTTTACCAATATACTCATCAAGACCTACATAGTCGGCTCCTGCTTCTGTAGCGGCAGCCTCCTGGTCGGGAGTAACTAATGCGAGAACCCTAACCTGCTTACCAGTTCCGTGAGGCAGCGAAACCACGCCTCTTACCATTTGGTTAGCTTTACGGGGGTCAACACCTAAACGCACGTCGATATCGACGGAAGCATCGAATTTGGCAGTAGTAATTTCTTTTACCAATTCGGAAGCTTCTTTAAGTGTATAAATCTTCCCTGCTTCAACTTTGCTTAAAGCCAACTTTTGATTTTTTGTAAGTTTACTCATATCTTCATTGAAGTTTTTTAGTTATTTACTGGGAAAGCCCCTTTTACGGTTATACCCATGCTCCGCGCCGTACCTGCAACCATTTTCATTGCAGATTCGATGGTGAAGCAATTCAAGTCCGCCATTTTATCTTCGGCTATCGCTTTCACCTGTTCCCAGGTTACTTCGGCCACTTTCTTACGATTAGGCTCTGCCGATCCGCTTTTTTGTTTGGCTGCCTCCAATAATTGAATAGCCACCGGCGGATTTTTTACGACAAACTCGAAAGACTTGTCAGCATAATAAGTAATTACAACCGGTAATATCTTACCTGCCTTTTCTTGGGTTCTGGCATTAAATTGCTTACAAAACTCCATAATATTGATACCTTTGGACCCTAAGGCGGGACCAACAGGCGGAGAAGGATTTGCAGCCCCTCCTTTAATCTGTAATTTTAACTGTCCAGCAATTTCTTTCGCCATTGTTTATTAATTTAATTTATATATACGAATAACTTAAAAATAAAATTCGAAGAGCGTAACCTAATCGATTCTTATTCTTTTTCAACTTGCATGTACCCTAACTCAAGGGGAGTTCCCCGGCCGAATATTTTTACCAGTACAATCAACTTTTTCTTTTCAGGGATAATCTCTTTGATTTCTCCGTGGAAACCGTTGAACGGACCGAATATCACTTTGACCGTTTCGCCGATTATGTATTGAACATCGAATTCTTCCGGTTGTTCCTGCAACTCATCCACTTTACCGAGAATTCGGTTTACTTCGGATGCACGCAGGGGAACCGGTTTATTCCCGCCTAAAAATCCAATGACATAATTGACGTTTTTGAGGAAGTGTACAACCTCACCCACGAGAACAGCCTCAATAATAACATAGCCGGGAAGATAAGCGCGTTCCTTCAGCACTTTTTTCCCGTTACGTTGTTGAAAGACTTTCTCGGTTGGAATCAGAACCTGAGAGATGTAATTCTTCAAGTCTGAATTTTTAATTTCTGCTTCAAGGTACTCTTTCACTTTACTCTCCTTACCGCTGACGGCTCGAAGAACATAAAATTTCTTTTCAATTTCAGACATGCTTTAATTAAAAGATTTTATCGTAAAAAAGTTGTATAATACTTTTAAAACAAAAATCAATAGCAAAAAGCACTACCGCCAATATAAGGGAAGCTGTCATCACGACGATCGTGCTACTCACCAATTCCTGCTGAGTGGGCCAAGATACCTTATGTACAAGTTCGTTATAAGATTCTTTTGAATAACCACCAATTCTTTGAAAAAACTTTTTCATTATTTATTGTAAGTTTATTTTGCACGGGTTGAAAGACTTGAACTCTCGACCCTCGGTTTTGGAGACCGATGCTCTACCAACTGAGCTAAACCCGTGTATTCAATTAAGAATTAAGAATTAGGAATTTTTGGCGTAACGCCCTTTTATAATTCCTAATTCCTAATTCTTAATTTATAATTATTCTACAATTTCCGTAATCTGACCGGCGCCTACCGTACGACCGCCTTCACGGATAGCAAAACGAAGACCTTCGCTACATGCTACCGGATAAATCAGTTCGATCGAGATGGTTACGTTATCACCCGGCATTACCATTTCGGTTCCTTCCGGAAGCGTGATTTCACCGGTTACGTCCAAGGTGCGGATATAGAACTGCGGACGGTATTTATTGTGGAACGGCGTATGACGACCACCTTCTTCTTTCTTCAGGATATACACCTCAGCCTTCACTAAGGTATGCGGTTTAACTTTGTTCGGGTGAGTGATAACCATACCGCGTTTTACTTCGTCTTTGTCGATACCGCGAAGCAACAAACCTACGTTGTCACCGGCTTGACCTTCGTCGAGAATCTTGCGGAACATTTCAACTCCCGTTACAACAGATTTCTTTCCTGCTGCGCCCAAACCGATAATCTGAACTTCTTCACCTGTTTTGATGATACCTGTTTCGATACGACCTGTAGCAACAGTACCACGACCTGTGATAGAGAATACATCTTCTACCGGCATCAGGAAGGGTTTATCTATATCGCGCGGAGGCAGTGGAATCCATGTATCTACAGCGTCCATCAACTCCATGATTTTATCTTCCCATTCGGGTATACCGTTCAATCCACCCAAAGCGGAACCCTGAATAACAGGGGTGTTATCGCCGTCGAACTGATAGAAAGAAAGCAATTCTCTCATTTCCATTTCAACCAACTCCAACATTTCGGGATCGTCAACAATATCTACTTTGTTCATGAAAACAACCAATTTCGGCACGTTTACCTGACGAGCCAAAAGGATGTGTTCGCGTGTTTGAGGCATAGGACCATCTGTTGCGGCAACTACGATGATAGCGCCGTCCATCTGAGCAGCACCCGTAACCATATTCTTTACGTAGTCGGCGTGACCCGGACAGTCTACGTGCGCATAGTGGCGGGCAGCTGTTTCATATTCAACGTGAGCGGTATTGATAGTAATACCTCTTTCTTTTTCTTCCGGAGCGTTATCGATCTGATCGAAAGTTTTCACTTCGGAAAGACCTTTCTTCGCTAATACTGACGTAATAGCAGCAGTTAATGTCGTTTTACCGTGGTCAACGTGACCGATTGTACCGATGTTAACGTGGGGTTTCGATCGGTTAAAATGTTCTTTTGCCATAATTTAATTGATTCTTATTTTTTTTTAATAATTGAATTTTTCAATAACTAAACAATTTGAATAACTGAACTTAACCATCAACAACCGAAAACACAATCCGCATGATTCAGCTATTGAGCTATTCAATTATTCCCTACTTTCGAGCCGGTGCCGAGATTTGAACTCGGGACCTCTTCCTTACCAAGGAAGTGCTCTACCACTGAGCTACACAGGCCAAATAATAGAGCGGAAGACGGGACTCAAACCCGCGACCCTCAGCTTGGAAGGCTAATGCTCTATCGACTGAGCTACTTCCGCTTGTTGAACTAAAAACTAAGAACTAAAAACTATAGAGTCCTACATCTCTTTTAGTTTTTACCTTTCAGTTTTTAGTGGGCAGTGATGGATTCGAACCACCGAAGGCGTAAGCCAGCTGAGTTACAGTCAGCCCCATTTGGCCACTCTGGTAACTGCCCAATTTTAACTTTTAGTTTTCAACTCATCAGAGCCTCTTGTCGGATTCGAACCAACGACCCCGAGATTACAAATCACGTGCTCTGGCCAGCTGAGCTAAAGAGGCAAAATACGTCAAACAACTATCCTGTCCCGGCCTTATTTTTGAACCCTCAAAACCGAAACGGGTGCAAATGTAGGAATTATTTTTGAAATGGCAAAATATTGGCAACTTTTTTTATCACTTTTTTTATATATCTCCTTTTTATTTTTAAATTTCTTAAATTTATAAGACTCCTAAATGATTGATAAACAAAGACTAAAAGATAACTACGGACAAACCGAGAGACACAAAGGTAGGTTTTTATTTTAGATATTCTAATTCTACTTTGCTAAAATAAATCTTCGCTCAGCCTGCGTTGCTGCTGAAAGCAGGGTTATGACTTGCACTCCAACCAATTAGACATTTTTTTTCATCACAAACTTCTCATTAAATAAATCCGTTAGCAATCGCAGGCTTGGTTTGGCGGATAAAAATAGCTACCCACCGGACAATCTGAAAAGTTCCACAACGCAACTCGTCTTGTTCTTCTATTTTATTTTTTGTTCTCATTTTGTTTTTTTTATAATGTTGTTTTACAAGGCCATAGCTTTGCTTTTAAGTCGGCGTAGGCGGAGCTTGCGCCGAGCCGGGGGCAAATACTTAATTTTTCATTAAAACTGAATCATATCCATAAATTCGTTTATACAAGAAATTCGCATTGTACACCCGGAGATATAACTATCTATTTTATCCTTTGAAAACCTGGTAACATGAAACTCCTGATACGGAAGGCCCATTTCATCATCGCCATCCTGCTTAATTATGGATTCAAAAAAATGCTCGTATTTTTCTTTCTCAAGTACAATAACATCTCTTAAATAATAACGTGCATGGCGATTGTGAAATGTAAATGCTAAAACTCTTATTTTATCGTGTCTATTAATTATTAAATAATTGCAATGACTTGTGGTTTCTCCACAACAAACTTCCTCTATAATATCAAATCCTTTTTCAAAATCCGGTTCACGTAAATAATCATTATTTAGGATATCTTTACAAAATGCGAGGCGCCAATAATCTCCTGCCTCATAAATTTGCAACCGTTCTCGTAAGCAATCGTCTAAATACCTTGAATTTTCCCGGGTAATATTTTCAATAGAGGCTTGATTCCAGGCCAACAACACACTGTCGGAAAATGTAATGTCCCAAACCGGAAGGGATTCTTCAATAGACGGCGGCAAATCATAAGCGTATGATTTGATGGTATCTCCATCATTGAAAAGATAAATCGTAATTTTTTTCTTTTGCACTGAATCATTTGATTTGGTACAGGCAAAACAAAGTAAAAGAAATCCGATTCCCAATAAAGGGTATAAATAGTTTTTCATTGCGGCAAATATCTTAATTTTTCATTATTTTCCTGTCTGATTTTATTTTCCTCCATGCGCGTATTGTATTCTTCGATTGACATTTGTGCAGGTTTACCATCTACGCTATCCGGATCCCATTTATAATTTTCTTTCATGCTCTTTATTATGCCTTTAAAAGCATGAGATGCATGTATCAGTTCGTGTCCCAGTCCTATAAAAGGGTTTCTCCGGTATGTCCCATCGACATTTTTAATATTATTACCTTTATCCTTAGGAGCATAAATAATCGTTCCTCCTGATCCTTTTCCTTCTATTCTACTGTCATTAGAATTAGCCTCAAATTTATTGAAGCTAGTGGTTTCCTTAATGGAAACCGTATGTTTTGAAGCGATAAGGTCTGTCATCATACTTGTTCCAAACGTTTTTGTTTTTCCCTCTTCCGGCATACCGATAAACAAAACACCCCCATCCCGCTTTGCATTGTATTTGGCGAACTCCATAAGTGTGCCGTTTTTTAATAGTATCAGATCATTTGAACTAAGCCTTTGTAAATCATAAAAAGTAGTCAACATAAATTCATGTGTCCCGGAAAGTACTACTTTCTTCCCGTCCGGATCCACATATTTCACCGGATTATTCAAACAATAAGCAAAAGGGCTCCATCCATAATACTTCTCCATCATCGGGTCAGTAGAGGTAAACCGCATCAGGGTAGGGTCATACGCTCGCGCTTCGTAATCGTAGAAATTCAGGTTGTCTTTCCGGTCCAATTCCTTGCCGCCAAATTTGTAGGGCTGTACGCCCTGGGTCGTCGCGCGGGGATAATCCGCCATCGTTGTTCCGGAGGGGTAATAGTTTGTTGCCTGCACGACCGTGCCCGCCGAATTCATCACAATACGGTGGTTGCCGATATGGTCTTTCAGGTAGTAGTGGTGCGTATACGTACTGCCGCTCTTCTCTATGTAACCCTCTTCCGTCAATAACATGCTCAACTGTCCGTTTTTGTATACCTTGTTGCTTGCATAATCGGTAGTCACCGTCTGTGCGGCAATGAAATCCGATTCCGCCGGTTCGCTCTGGCTCCAGGCGCCGTATCCCATGTCACGGTTCGTTACCTTGTGTCGTGTGCGGTGTTTGACGCCTGCCGCATCGTAGACGTATTCGACCCGGTTGCCGTTGCGGAACTGTACCGACTGGGGCAAAGTTAGGTAATTGTATTTAATCATGCAAATCTTTTTGTTGTAATCCGACGTCAGGCCTATAGCAACCGGAAAAAGAAAGCGTATAAAACAGTTACCCTCCGGACAACCTGAAAAGTTACGCAGTGCAACCGCCCTGTTTTTCTATTTTATATCCTGTACGCATTTTATTTTTCAAGAAATATTTTTTATTCTATTATTTTTTCATACTTTTGTTACCGTCAATAAATACATTGCATTATGGAAACAGACATACCTTTTCTCAGAAAAACGCACCATGGCCGGAATGTGAAGGCCTTGCGAGACATGTTGGGTATTAAACAAGAAGTCCTCGCGAAAAGCGCAGGCATTACCCAGCAATATGTGTCCGTTTTGGAAGCTCAGGAAAAAATTGATGACGAAATGTTGGAAAAATTGGCAAATGTGCTTCATATACCGGTCGATGCGATTAAAAATTTCAATGAGGAGAAAGCGGTAAATATTATTTCCAACACCTTCCAGGATGCAGTCGCCGGCAGTGATGTGACGCAATACAATAAATGTACATTTAATCCCGTGGATAAAATAATCGAACTCTGCGAGCAAAATGCCGAACTTTACAAAAAACTGTTGGAAGAAAAAGAGGCGCAAATAACGTTGTTGAAGGCAATTGCGGAAAAACTAAAAGGTAAAAACTAAAAATTGGGTGAGCAAAGTTTGAAATTATACAATAAAACCCCGCAGGTATGTATTAGTTTTTACCTTTTAGTTTTTATTTTATCATTGCTTGTAATTGTAATTATACTCCTCCACGACTTTGCCATCGTGACTACTCTTTTTCAGCCTGCCGAAAGTATCGTATTCGTAGATTGTTTCCACGCCACGCGGGTCTTTGGCTGAGAGAATACCCACTAAGGGCTTGTAGGTGTAGGTGGTGACGAGCGCTGTTTTGTTGTTGAAATAAGTGCGGAGTTTGGTATCTATTTCCGCAACGTTCGGACTGCTCTGGGCGGCCAGTGATTCTATTTGTGCATCGGTGTAGCTCAAGGCTGCTTTCACCTCGTCATAACTTGCATTTTCAATTTTTGCGATAGGATACTGGTAATAATAAGCCCATAAATAAACCACTTTTTCTGCTCCATCTTTGGATACATACACAGGATTACCATGTGAATCATACTTGTGGTAGGTAATACGGGCCTCCGGATTTGGCTGGCTTGTGGTTTGCAGTTTTATAAATTCCGGAGAAAGCAGGTTGTTTCCCCAGTTTTTATATTCCGTTATTTTTTTCTGTAAAAAGGCTTCTCCCTTGTATTCGGATTGCTCAATGACAGGCGACAACATATTACGGTTCACCATATCCGTATAAGGTGCATAAGTATAATCAAAGGGATATTTTATTTTGCTCGTATAGCTGTCCCCTTTGCTGTCGGCTGTCGTTATTTTATTTGGAGTAAGCAATTTATAGTTGGGATCATAACCATAATAAGTTGTTTTTGTTACGCCGTCTTCCTGCTCCGATACATAGTTTAGTATTCTGACGCTGGGAAAGCCATAGACATTGTATGCCCGGATATAGTTATAATACTCATATTCCTGTAGTGGCCAAGTAGTATCTTGGCCGGTTCCGTCACCAAAACAAAGACGGGTATAAGGTTTTGAAAGTCTTACGCCACAAATAAAAGGCTCTTTTTCAACTACCTTGTAATTATAATAAGTTGATTTTTTTAATGCGTAGGTATTGTTTATGCGTTCGTAAATACTTACAGATTGTAACAAAGGCCTTAATGTTCCCTGGTCGCAATTGTAATAAGGAGAATAATAACGTGGAAAATCGGAATTGTCCGTTTCATAGCTGCCTAAGTCGTCTTTATCTTCAGTATAATAATAAAGTGTCTTACCGCTGTTATCCGTGGATGTTCCGTTATATTCCGTAACTTCGGAATAAAATACGGGGCTGCTGCTCCATCCGGTAAGTGATGACATGGAATTTCCCACACAAACCTGCCATTCTGTAGCTTTCGAAGCGTACGGTATTGACCCTAAAAATAAAACAAAATATGCAGGATAGTAATACCTGAACATTTCGGCCGATATCGGCATGTTTACTGTGGCATATCCGGAATATTCATACGTTTTCCGGTTAAGGATAAGATTGTTATTATCTTTGTTTGTAATAGTTTTAACCCTTAATCCTCCTACAATATCCGAGTATACCCGATTGGCCTCATACTCAAAAGCCGTACTTCCCCCTGTCGGGTATTTTATTTCTTCCAACACACAGGCATTCATATAAACCGGCTGGGGATTACGGTCTCCACCCCACCTGCTCACCAAGGTATATTCTTGCGGAATCTGGCATTGATTCTGCTTTCCATTATAGTATCCCCAGTAATCTTCACCACAAACAGTACTCACTTTATTGCTGATTATTCGGAAGTAATCATAATAATCCGGAAGTTCTCTTCCGTTATAGACAAAGGAATACTTTTCTTCCGCTGCCGTTTGATTTCCCTTGACCGATAAACCTTCCAGTTTCATTCTGTAATTTAAAGGCCTTGAACCAAAATAGGCGTTGTTATTGAAACTGAATTCCTTGTATAAGACTCCGTTGGCTATTATTTCTATTTTCGTCAAACGGTCTTTGGCTATATCCAAACGATTGGATTGGTAATGCATCTTGATCGCATGATTGTTCCAGACAATACTGTCTATCAGTTTAGGAATACATTCAACATTACTCCAAGTATAATCCAGAGATTCTAAGGGACTTGAAGAACTAAACGACTTTCCATATTGAGACTCTACATTCCAAATCAATCCTTTCCGGATACTTTCGGAATAAAAGTCCTGCCGGTAATACGTTCCGGTTTTATAGACAAACCGGATGCTTTCATTTGTACCCGGGACCTCTATCTTACTGATGTACCAGGAAGAAGTATAAAATACTCTTTGCAGGGGGCCGCTGGATTCCTGCGTTTCAAAGTAATAGACGATACCGTCGGTATCCATAATTTTGAATCCGCCTGACGCAGTTGTCTGGATTTTTATCGGCTCGTAGGGGATGGCTATTATGGCATTGGTCAACGAATTGTAACGGAAAGACCCGGATTTGCCGTTAAAATTGTATAAATAGCGGTCGGATTGCGTATCCTGTTGTATAAATAAATCGCTTAAGATTGCGTTCCAAAACACAAAGTTTCTGTTTGTAAGCATCAATTGCTGCGCATGATCGACAGAATGTATCGTGTTGTTGGTATAATTGGTTGCATCCGGTTCATCATACACAATACGGGTAATGGCTCCTCCCCAGTTCAATACCCAACCAAGACCAACAGAAGTGGCCACATCCTGCACTTTTATGCCGGATGCATGGTAGGAGATGGATAAGGGCAGTTTGATACTTCCCGATTCAATGGTGTAGATCGGGATTGAGATTTCCGGCACTCCTGTACTGTGACTTACCGGAATTTCCCCATACCTGGCAAATGCTGCCGCTTGCGGACTGGGAGGCAATACGGGAGGCAAGGACGGCGTATAATCGCTTTGAGCGGAGATACCTGTATGGACGATTGTAAAAACAAGCGCCAAGCAATAAATTAATTTTGTCTTCATAAAAATAAACTGTTAAATAATTGAATATCTTTTAATATGTTATTTTTTCAATAAATACGAACCTGTCTTCGTCATTAACTTTGTATATATTTTCTGTCCGGTAATAATTACTGCGTACATTTCTACAGTTATACAAATCGTATTTTATAAATGGCTCCTCATTAATCAATAAGCTATCTCTTTCTATAAATTTATAAGCAGCTTTATTCAGTTCATTTTCTAAAAATACCAAATATAAATCTTTGTATTTTTTATAGCCGATAAAGCCATCCCCTTCGGATAGTAAGACTTCCCTTAACGGTTCAGGCGGCATTGGCGGCGGCGGAATCAAAACAGTATTGAAAAAACAAACTTCACAACTTCTGTCCGGTGCAACAGTGAACAATATCGTTATAAAAGGAAAACATTGAGTGGTATCTATCGTTAAAGAAAAAGAATCAACGATTTC
>JAITQA010000155.1 GCA_031289145.1 Dysgonamonadaceae bacterium
ATTCCGGTAGTCAGTTCGAAAAAAGAAGGTTGGATAGATTCAAAAAAATCCTTGTTCCGAGCAATAAAATCAACGACAAACGCTTTGGGAACCATTTCTCCGTTGATTTTGATTCTTTCCCGAAAATCCCATAAATGCGGAGAAGTGTATAAGCCGACTTTGTAACCGGCTTCCTGCAAAATGGAAGCTAAGAGATGAGAAGTCGAACCTTTTCCGTTGGTTCCGCCTACATGAATCGTCTTGTAGTGCATGTGCGGATGCCTTAAATGTGCATCAATAAGGAAAGAATTTTCCATGCCTTCCTTATAGGCGCTACTCCCGACTTGCTGGAACATCGGGGCGAAGTGGTAGAGATATGTTATTGTTTGTTCGTAGTTCATTTTGATTGCTTTCTCTATTGTCAAGCAAAAAAGAAATATAATTTTTTTATAAGATAATTAGTATTTCAGTGTATGTAAGGGCATTACTCTTCTATTTTTACGGTTACACCTTTGGGTGCATCTATTGTTGAAACGATTTTGCCGCTGGCATCTTTCGTATGTTTTATTTTCACCATACCGTAAGGCGTCGGGAAACTGCCTTCTACCCATTCCAAATCACCAAGATGAGGCGCTATTTTGATGAGTTTGCAGCCGGGTTCCAGCACTTGTACGCCCAGTATGTGTTCACTCATCCAAGCGGTTGGGCCTGACGACCATCCATGACAAAAACTGTGGCGAAATCCGGGATAACAATATGCGCCGAAATCGCCGTGAATATCTTTTTTCCCGGCGGGCGTCAGTTCATCCAGCCTCGCGGCATTGTCAATCCATTCCAAATTAAAATCTTCCCAAAAAGTAGTAGCGCCCATGTCGAGCATACCACCCCAATATTGACGAATCACCTCTATTGCCTGTTGGTATTGCCCGGCCAACGCCTGGGCTTGCAGCATGTAGTAGCCGTAGAAAGTGGAGAAATTTTGTGCCCCGCCTACCGATACCACTTCATTGCAGGCTGTTGCAGGGTCTAAAATACCTGCGATAGCCATCAAGGCGGCGGCTTGTTTCAGATTATTATGCGACTCAACCGATTGATTCAAGCGGGAAATAATAGCCGCTGTTTTTTTCACATATTCCGGTTCGTTCAGGAAAGTGCATATTTGTCCGGCAGCTTGCAAAGACCATATCATCAAGGCGCGACAGCCTGCTCTTACACCTTTCTCGTTCGGACTGGAAGGCCAATCCAGAAAGGAACGGTTTTGTATCGTATTTACGCCATTTTCATCGACATGTTTATCTATTTGGTCTATCAGTCCGAGCATGTAATTCTTATGCTTTTTCAGAAAATCCAAGTCGCCGTTTTGCATGTACCAATCGTGTTGAATAATCAGATACCAGAATGAATATGCGCTAATATTATTCATCCAGCCGGGCAATGGGAACTGTTCGCAAGCTAAATCAAGGCTTTTAGCCACCACTTCGTTATCGCCGAACACACTGCGAATAGACGCCACTTCGGGATGCATATCGCCGAGCCACACCAACCTATCTCGTTTGATGCCGTCCCACAAGTATTCCTGCATATTCAAATGTACGGTATAAGCTCCCGTAAGCCATATTTGGTTCAATCTTTCATCGTTCGACCGGAAAGAACCGACATAAGGAATATCGCGGTAGCGGAGAATGGCCCGCACCTCTTTCAAACGAATAGTGGTGTTGCGTTGCAGTAAGTCGATGCGGACAAAACGGAATCCGGTATTACCGATTTCTATAAATCCGTCACGGGGAATCTCCATAACAATGTCGCGTTTGGCATGGTCGTCGGTAGCGTAGCCCACTTCCCATTGACTGTTGTTGGTTTGGCTGTTACATTCGCCGACCGATTCGCCGAAACGGATACGCACCAGTGAAGGTTCGCGCCGCGACGAACTGCCCATCAGGAGTTGCAAGCCGCCGTGGAGTTCCTTTCCGTAATCAAGCAAAATAGAAGCCGTATCGTTTTCTGTGCTGGTCATCTCGCACATATTTCTCTTCCCCATTTCCGGCTGACTGTTCCCTTGTTTCAACAGTACTTGTTCGTTTTCTATTAACTTCCCATTGCTGTCGTTCACCCAAACAATTCGCTGAGGCGATATAAACACACGTGTCAATTCGTCTTTTTGTGTTTTCCCTGCATATTCGGGACCAAATACCGGAGGAATAGCTTCCACTTGGGTGGAAATTTGTGCGCACAAATTTCCACATAAACAGAGTATTAATAATAAAAAATATGGTTTCATTTTCCAACTAAGATGCTATATATAAATTTATTTCTCACAATATTCCTTTAACCATGCATCGCCGACAGCTCTCTGTTCGGGATAGGTCCAATGCCCGGTATTCAGGTAAACCTTCAATTCTTTTTCGCCTGGGATGACATTATAGGCAGCATTCATCGAAGTCGGCGGACAAGTAGTATCATTGAATCCCCAACTGTACCATCCGGGCGCTTTCACTCTGCGGGCAAAGTTCACAACGTCGAAGTATGCGAGTGTTTCCACTTCATTGGGTTTTTGGGAGACATTCCTGAAATAATGTGGCCAGCCTCCGGCCCGTTTATTTAGATAACCGGCAAAGTCGCACAAAGCAGGATAATAAGCGGCAAGAAATCGAATGCGGGAATCCAAACCTGCTGTTACAATAGACAAAGCGCCTCCTTGGCTTCCGCCGGTAACACCAACCGTGTTTCCGTCAAATTCGGATAGGGAATAAATGAAATCGACAGCACGCACGCAGCCGGTATATACCCGTTTGTAGTAATGTTTGTCGCGGTCGTTTATATGGAATCGCCAGTAGTCTCCCAAAGCTCCTGCGGATAGATTTTTGTAAACTTCTGCCGACAGGGTGACAGGAATCCCGTGTATGCCTATTTCCAAGGTGATAATTTTATCGTTATAGCTGAACCCGCTGTAAGGGCGAATTCCGGCGCCCGGTACCCTCAGAATGGCGGGATATTTGCCCTGCTTTTTGGGGATGGCCAATATTCCGTATATTCGGGAATCGGGACGTTCGTTTTGAAAACTCACTTCATAGAAATTCAGGGAAGAAGTGCATTTTTCCGGAAGTAAAACCATCCGTGCGTCTAATGGAATTTTCCGTGCCTCCCGAATCGTATTCGACCAAAATTCGTCGAAATCCACAGGTTCGGAAGTCGCAGGCTGTATTTTTTCGGGATTGTAGCCGACGGTAGCCATTTCTTCGTATTTTACGCCGTCAATCAAGGCAATTACTTTGCAACGAAGAAAACCCGGTTCGTTCATAGATGCTTTCAGTAGCAATTCCCCGTTTTTCAATAAAACCGCCTGCTTCTTTTCCACAGGAAAAAGCTCCGGCCCTATTTCGTAATCAACCGGAATATTCTTCATCAGGACATTATCTTTATAGACCTGTATTGTGAATGTCGCCGTTTCCTTTGTCTGGTATTTCCAGTCTGCATGGTCAGGAGATACAATGATGTTCACCCATTTCTGTACCGGCTGGGCGTAAACAATTGTGTTTATTCCAAATAGATAGAATAAAGCGCAAAGCAATAAAAAACTTTTTTTCATGTGTATATAAATTTAGGGTACAAAGATAATCATTTTTTTTACTTACAAATGATGGAATTTGATAACTTACCGTTTGGTAAGTTACCATTTGGTAAGTTTTTATTTTTTACTTACCATTTGGGAACTTCAGCCAATGTCGTAAAAATAAAAAAGCTGCTGCTGAACACAGAAATCATCGACATACGAAACAAAGAGGTATTTTTCATTGACCCTGTCTATGAACTTTGGTTCAAGACATTATGGACAGCTACCCATTGATAAAAAGATTTTCGATTATCGTTGAAACAATTAGTCAACGTCCTCCGACATTAAAAGGACTTTTAGACCATTTACATGAAAAAGGGTTTGAAATATCAAAAAGAACCTTACAACGTGATATTGACAACCTTAAAATAGATTTCGGATTAGATATACAATATAAGGCTTCAACGCATACATATCATCTGGATAAGGACAAAAGCGAACATCTGGATGCCCTGTTGCGCCTTATCCAATTATTTCACACATCGGATATTCTTTGGCAAAGCATCAAGGAAAAGGAAAGTTTCTTATCACTTATCTCTTTCGAAAATACGAAAAATGAATATGTCGGAATCAACTATCTGGAGCCGATGCTGAACGCTATACGCACTTGTAAGCTGGTTTCGTTTGAATACGAGAACTTTGCGAAAAATACGCTGTCTTCTTATTCCGTTAAACCACTCTTATTGAAAGAATATAATCGCAAGTGGTATATCATCGGCGCTTTTGCCGATACTGACTTGTTGCGCACATTTGCTTTGGACCGCATAAGCAATCTCCGGATAGAGATACAACATTTTGCCGAAGAATTGCGGGAAAAGACTGCCGGTTTATTCGACAACTGCATTGGTTTGGATTATAGTCCAAAACCGGAAGTGATAAAAATAGCCGTTACGCCTGTGTTGGCAAAGTATTTCAAACGCATTCCCCTGCACGCAAGCCAACACATCGAAAGCGAAACAGCGACTGAAGTTGTTTTTTCTTATTTTCTCTCGCCCAATAGGGAATTGCAGCAACTTTTATTGAAATATGGTT
>JAITQA010000083.1 GCA_031289145.1 Dysgonamonadaceae bacterium
ATTTTGTGCAGACTAAAATCCTGTTATCTTCAATGAAAACGGATGAAATACTGGAAATATGGTTAGACGACGGCCAACCGATTAACAATGTGCCGGGCTCGGTACGCAACGAAGGACATACCGTTTTAGCGCAAACGCAAAACGACGGTTTTTGGAAAGTTGTGATAAAAAAGAAATAATAAAATGTTTGTATTCAGCAAATGATGAATGATAAAACCCTTCATGTAACGTGTCGAGACAGCGCTCTTTCGCTGTTACAGGTGAAGGAAGCGCTATCCCTTTTCCCCAGCATATCCTGTCGGATTTTCCCCATTCAGTCGTTCGGCGATAAGAACAAACAGATTTCCCTGATGGAAAATATCGCTCCGGATTTTTTTACCCGCGAATTAGACCTGGCGCTCATCCGGGGCGAAGCCGACATTGCCGTACACTCCGCCAAAGACCTGCCTTATCCCTTGTCTCCGGAATTAGCATTATTCGCCTTGCTGGACGCTTTCGACAAAACAGACGCCTTGGTGAGCCGGAATAAGCAGACCTTGGCACAGTTGCCTTCGGGAGCCAAGGTTGGTACCAGTTCGGCTACGCGGAAAGCGGAACTGCTATCCTGTCGTCCCGATTTGGAAGTCGTAAGTGTACGGGGAACTATCGAAGAACGGATTGCGCAGGTCGACAAAGGTTTCATAGACGCCCTTATTGTTGCCACTTGCGCCTTGAAGCGATTGGGATTAACCGGACGCATTGCCGAAATTCTCCCCTTCAAAACACATCCCTTGCAGGGCAACTTAGCCATTGTAGGCAGAAAAGACCGGTCGGATATTAAAATGCAATTCTCCGGAGAGGACATAAGCAACCATTACGGTAAAGTACAACTCGTTGGTTTTGGTCCCGGAAACCCCGATTTACTGACAATCGGCGGCGATAAGGCCTTAGCCGGGGCGGACGTCATTTTCCACGACGATTTACTCGACCGGACTTTCCTTTCCCGCTATCCGGGCGAAAAAGTGTATGTAGGCAAGCGCAAAGATATTCACCGGTTTCATCAGGACGAAATAAACGAATTGGTCTATCAGGCGGCGATATCCGGTAAAAATACGGTTCGGCTGAAAGGCGGAGACCCGATGATTTTCGCCCACGGACGCGAAGAAATTGATTTTCTGCAAAGCCGCTTCGTGGAAGTAGCAGTCATTCCGGGCGTCTCGGCCGGAAACGCATTCGCGGCATATACACATATTCCTTTAACCCACAGAGGGCTGGCTTCTTCCGTCGCTTTCACGACCGGACATTCGGATAAAAACCGCTCCGTACCCCTTGCCGATACCTTGGTTTATTACATGGGAGGCGCCAATCTATCGGCCATTGCCGGTAATTTGATGGTAGCCGGTCGGCCTGAAGATACGCCGGTCGCCCTGGCATACAATGTTTCCCTTCCCGACCAGAAAATTTGGTTTTCCACACTGAAAGAATTAAAACATTCCATTGTCAAATATCCGACCCCTATCTTGCTTGTTGTGGGAGAGGTGGTAGGATTCGAAAGTCAACAAACGGCGAATCAAAGGGTTTTGGTTACGGGAACCAACGCCGAAGAATATAAAAACGCCGGAACTGTTACGCATACGCCCCTGATTAAAATAGAAAAAATAGAAAACAACCGGACTTTGCACCACGCAATCGGGCAACTTCATGCTTATGACTGGATTATCTTTACCAGCCGTTACGGCGTCCGGTATTTTTTTGAGACTTTCAGCGAATCACAATCGGATATCCGGGGCTTGGCAAATACAAAATTGGCGTCGGTAGGAAAAACGACTTCCGCCGAACTCGGTAAATACCATGTCTATCCCGATTTGGAATCGGCTACCGGGTCGGCCAAAGGTTTGGTAGAATATTTCAGGGAAAACCGGTTGACCGGGAAAAAAATACTGCTTCCCCGCTCCGATAAAGGCTTGAAAGACCTCTCCGAAGCATTGATACGGTTGGGAAATACATTGACCGACATTCCCGTTTACCGGAACAGGGTCAATGAACAAGCCGCTGAAACCGATTTGCGCCTGTTCGGGAAAATCATTTTTACATCCCCCTCCGGCGTGGAAGCCTTTGCCGAACGATACGGAGAAATGCCCGAAGGCATACAACTGATAAGCAAAGGAGAAACAACAGCAGAAAAATTGAAAACATACTTGTAAAATGAAACGATTCAGGCCCTATCGAATTTCGCAGGAAATACGCGACAAATATGCGGATGTGCGCATTATTTCCTCCGATTTTATTTATCCGTATTTTGTCACGGAAGGAGAAAATATTCGCGCGGAGATAGCTTCCATGGAGGGAGTTTACCGCTTGTCTGTCGACCGCTTGCTGGACGACGTCGGGGAATTGCCTCCCCTGGGAATTGATAAAATACTTTTGTTCGGCGTGATTCCCGACAATGAAAAAGATGAATCCGGAAGCCGGGGAACATCGCCGGACAGCATTATCTGCCGGGCGGTAAAGGCAATCAAGCGACAATTTCCCGCCATCACCGTCTTTACGGATATTTGCCTGTGTGAATACACTTCTCATGGACATTGCGGCTTGTTGCACCATCAGGATGTAAACAACGACGCCACCCTGCCGCTGCTGGCGGAGATGGCTTATCAACATGCTGTGGCCGGGGCCGATTTTGTGGCGCCTTCGGCCATGATGGACGGACAGGTCGAAGCCATTCGAAACCGTTTGGACAAAGCGGGTCTGAGCGCCCGGATATTGGCCTATTCGGCCAAATACGCTTCGTCTTTTTACGGGCCGTTCCGGGACGCTGCCGGTTCTACGCCTTCTTTCGGCAACCGCAAAACCTACCAGATGGATTACCGTACTCACGACCAAGGCTTGGAAGAAATAGGCGCCGACATCGAAGAAGGCGCCGACTGGATTATGGTCAAGCCTGCTTTGGCCTATTTAGATATGATTCACCGTGCTTCAGTTCGCTTCCCCGATTACCCTTTGGTCGCCTATCAGGTATCCGGTGAATATTCGATGTTGAAAAATGGCGCCAAGCAAGGCTTTTTCAACGAACAACAAATTTTTCTCGAAAGTCTGACGGCCATCAAACGCGCGGGAGCAAACCATATTATTTCCTACTATGCAAAAGACTTTCTTACCCATTTCCATTGATATCACAGACAAAAAAATCCTGCTTGTCGGCGGAGGAAACGTGGCTTTTCACAAAGCCGGTATTCTGAGTCGCTTTACGGATAAAGCCACCGTTGTTTCCCCGGAATTTCAGGAGGGCTTTGCCGGTTTGCCTTTCACGTTGAGTAAGAAAAGATATGAACCCGGCGATTTGACTGACGTTTTTTTGGTTTATATCTGTACCGGAGACGAATCGTTGAACGAACAGATAAAAGCGGATTGCGAAAAACGGGGAATATTGGCTTCCGTTTGTGATAATCCCGCCCTTTGTGATTTTGTATCACCGGCCATTTATAAAGAAGGTACTATTACCATCGCCGTAGCTTCCAATGCGGAAAATGTTCGCCAGTCCATTGATATCCGCAATCAAATCCGGACGCTGGCAGAAAATAAAATACTGATAACACAATGATACAATGCCAACGCATCAATAATGCCAACGCTTCTTTAGCAGAAAGAGAGCGACTTTCCGGAACACTTTTCCCGGACGACAGCCAAGCCCATGTCTTGCTGAAAACCTGCAACAGGATTGAACTGTACTGGGGCGAAGGCGATATATCAAGCGATATTATCCGTCACTTGTACCGAGTGGCTTCGGGATTGGAATCGGGTATCACCGGCGAACGGGCTATCCAGGGACAATTAAAGAACGCTTATCTGGAAGCCTGTGAAAAGTATAAATTATCGTCCCAACTGCACAAACTTTTTCAAACCGCCATGCATACCGGCAAACGGGTGCGAACGGAAACCCGAATTGCGGAAGGCGCCATTTCACACAGCCAGGTGACAGTCGATATCCTGAAGAAAGAAAATGTGAATTTGAAACAAAAAGTCGTCAGCATCATTGGCGTCAACAAGCTAACGGAAGACATTTTGAAATTTCTGACGGACAAACAAGCCGTCAATATTTTCCTGTCCAACCGGAATTTTGAAAAAGCCCAAACGCTTGCCCAAAAATACAAGGGAACAGCCATCCGGATGGATAATAAAAAAGATATGCTGGAATTTACCAATGTACTGATATGCGCCACGTCAGCGCCTCACACGATTATCAAAGAGGACGACATTGCTGACGAAAAAGAAATGCTCATTTTCGATTTGGCTTTTCCGCGCGACGTGGAACCGGCTTTGGCCAACCGGAAAGGCATCCGATTGTTCGACCTGGAAGACGTCGAACAATTTGCCCGGAACAATATATCCTTGCGAAACAACGAGATAAAAGAAGCCGAACAAATTATCGAAGAAGAACTCCATAAATTCAGCGAATGGTATAACTACACAAAATACAGATTGCAGGCATGAACAGACCCCATTCCATCAAAGCATACGAGGAGGCTTTGCGCTACATTCCCGGAGGCGTAAACAGTCCGGTCAGGGCTTTACGAAGCGTCGGAGAAACGCCCTTGTTTATTCAGAAAGCCAAGGGAACTACGCTGACCGATATCGACGGAAACCGGTTTACCGATTTTTGCCTTTCCTGGGGCGTATTCATACTCGGACATGCGCATCCTCAAGTCAATAAAGCCATCCGGAAGGCCGTTTCCCAAGGGACAAGTTACGGTATTCCTTCGCTTGGAGAAACCGGTCTGGCCAAGTTAGTCAACCAATCTTTTCCCGGCATGGAGAAAGTGCGTTTCGTCAATTCCGGAACGGAAGCGGTCATGTCTGCCGTCCGCTTGGCACGCGGTTTTACCCGACGCAATATCATTGTCAAGTTCGACGGATGCTATCACGGTCACGCCGACCACCTGCTGGTTTCGGCCGGTTCGGGCGTAGCCGGATTGAGCGGGTCTTCGTCCGCAGGCGTTCCCGACGCTTTCACCGCTTATACGGTAAGCCTCCCTTTCAATGACACGGAAGCCGTAAATCGTTTATTTGCGGAAAAAGGCGAAGCGATTGCCGCCGTTATTGTAGAACCGGTTCCGGCCAATATGGGCGTCGTTTTGCCGCAGGCCGGTTTTCTTGAACAACTGCGGAACATCACTGTGCAATACAAATCCCTGCTTATTTTTGACGAAGTCATCACCGGATTCCGTCTGTCGGCCGGAGGCGCACAAAAGCGCTTCGGTCTGAAACCCGATTTAACGACATTGGGTAAAATAATCGGCGGCGGGTTTCCGGCAGCCGCTTTTGGCGGACGAGCCGACATTATGTCGCTGCTGGCGCCGGACGGTCCGGTTTACCAAGCCGGAACTTTGTCGGGGAATCCCGTTGCGATGAGCGCCGGAATCGAAACCCTGCAAATCCTAAATCAGCCCGGATACTACGAAAATTTGGAAAAGACCGCTGCGAATTTTTTCGCGGAACTGACGGACGCGATTGCCGACAAAAAAATCAGACTGAATCATGCAGGAAGTCTGTTTACACTTTTCTTTACAGCAGCGGAAGTGAACAGTTTTGCTGACGCCAAGCAGGCCGACCCGGAACGCTTCAGCCGTTTTTTCAAATATATGCTGGCCCATCATTTTTATCTCTCCCCTTCACCCTTCGAAGCCAATTTCCTGTCGAGCGCCCACTCGGAAACTGAATTGGCGCGGTTTTTGAAGTTAGTGAAAAATTTTCCGGGATGATTTTGTGAAAACGACAAAATATAATTTACTTAACACAAAAGCATACGGTTACTTAACTCTTTTGATACATGATATTAGCAGGCGGACGTTGATTTATCAGCTCATTTTTCATAAAATCCATAGAGGGAGCCACATGTTTGAAAAATTTATAATAACCCTCGCATAAATAATTGAGGCCTGATTCGCCGTCAGCCGTAGGGAGTATCCGGTTTTTAGGGCATTCGCCATTGCAGGCAAAAAGATATTCACAATTCCGGCATTGTTGAGGAAGCGTATCGTATTTATCTGTTCCAAACTTTAATTGTCTCTCCGAATACATCATTCCGGTTAAAGTCCGGTTTTTAATATTTCCCAATTTATATTCAGGATAAACGAAGTGATCGCAACTATACAAGTCTCCATTAAATTCCAATACCCCGGCATGTCCGCAGGTTTTAGCTAAGGTACAAACACCGGGAGATTGTCCCACCCAATTAGCCAGCGTAGCATCAAAATACTGAATATAGTATGTACCCACATCTTTCTTCACCCATTCATCGAAAATGGCGATGAGGAAATCGCCCCATTTTCCGGAAGGGACATTCCATGAAGCAGGTTTCCCATGGATGGTTTCTACGATAGGTGCAAATTGAATATAACGGCAATCCATACTTTTGAAAAAGCGGTAAAACTCCAGGGGATAATCCACATTATAATCGTTCACCACAGCCATGACATTAAACGCTACCCCGTGTTTTTTTAGAAGAGAAATGCCTTTCATCACCCGGAGAAAAGAGGGACGTCCCTCCCGGTCGCGGCGGTAAACATCATGGCAATGTTGAGGACCATCAATCGAAATTCCGATCAGGAAATTGTTTTCCTTAAAAAAACGGCACCATTCGTCGGTGAGTAACGTTCCGTTCGTTTGAAGGACGTTATCAATGGGACGGCCTCTGCCGTATATCCGTTGCAACTCAAGCGCTTTCTTATAAAAAGAAATATTGCGCATCAAAGTTTCACCTCCATGCCAGGTAAAAAGAATTTCGGAAGTCGTATGGCTTTCGAGGTATTGTCTGATAAAATCTTCCAGAAGCTCTTTTGACAACAGATAATTATCTGCGGCGGGATACAAATCTTTTTTATCTAAGTAATAACAGTATTTACATCTCAAGTTGCAGACAGCGCCTACCGGTTTAAGCATTACATAGATGGGATGTGCAAAAGGGGCTATAAAGTTCATATAATTAGGAAATTATCTTTTGTGTAATCCACATTCTTTGTGTTCGGGATTTTCCCACCACCACCGTCCGGCGCGAATATCTTCGCCGTCTTCGACGGCTCGCGTACACGGTTGGCAGCCAATGCTGGGAAAACCTTTGTCATGCAGTTTGTTGTATGGTATCTGATTGGCTTTCATATACTTACAATCATTCCTGCGCCCACCGTCTCAAAGCTTCCTTCATCAATGATAACCAGACTGCCGGTAATACGGTTTTGCTCGTAGAGATTGTATTTCAGCGGCTTGGAAGTTTTGATGGCAATGTGCGCTATATCATTCATTTTTATTGTTTTATCGTCGATATTAT
This sequence comes from Dysgonamonadaceae bacterium, assembly GCA_031289145.1. Classification (GTDB taxonomy): domain Bacteria; phylum Bacteroidota; class Bacteroidia; order Bacteroidales; family Azobacteroidaceae; genus Azobacteroides. The sequence continues at coordinate 7,304 of JAITQA010000083.1, forward strand.
TTTCGAGGGTGTTCATGTTCACTTTGTAGTAAACTTCTTTGACAATGCCGAATACTTCATCGGTGGTATGCCTGATAATATATTTGGCTCCGATGTTTAACGGGCGATGATTCAGCCAGCATACCAATAGCGAAATCGTTGTATCCTGACGGGGTAATTCATCACTTTTGACAATCATATCGCCACGGCTGATATCTACATTGTCTTCCAATCGGATCGCCACGGATTGAGGAGCCGATGCTTCGCTCAGGGCTTGATTGGTTTCATCAATCGCCTTAATCGTTGACTCGGTGAAAGAAGGCAAAATAGTTACCCGGTCGCCCACTTTATACGTTCCCGAAGCAATACGACCGGCATAGGCGCGGTAATCGTGAAAACGGTCATTTTGCGGACGAATAACATATTGTACAGGGAAACGCGCCGGATGTTTATCTTCTCCTTTTGGCGGCAAGGTTTCCAGAAGATACAACAAGGTGTCTCCTGTGTACCAGGGCGTTTTGGAAGATCGATCCACTACATTATCTCCGTCGCGAGCCGATATGGGCAAGTAAAAGACTTTTTTCAGGTTTAGTTTTTTAGCAATTTCCCGGTATTCTTTTTTTATCCTGTTGAAGACTTCTTCCGAAAAATCGACCAAATCCATTTTGTTAACGGCTAAAATCACGTGGGGCAATTGCAATAAAGAAGCGATGTAAGAATGTCGCTTGGTTTGCTCAATGATTCCGTTGCGGGCGTCTACCAGAATGATCGCCGCATCGGCAGTAGAAGCTCCTGTTACCATGTTGCGAGTATATTCGATATGACCGGGCGTATCGGCGATGATAAACTTACGCTTGGGTGTTGCAAAATAACGGTAAGCGACATCAATCGTGATGCCTTGTTCCCGTTCGGCCCGCAGTCCGTCGGTAAGAAGAGCCAGATTTACCTCTTCATTACCCAAACGTTCACTGGCCGCTTTCACGGCTTCTAATTGGTCTTCGAAAATTGATTTACTATCATAAAGTAAACGGCCGATCAACGTACTTTTCCCGTCGTCGACACTTCCTGCTGTGGTGAAGCGTAATAGCTCCATATCTAAATATCCGTTCATAATTAAAAATTAGGAATTAAAAATACCCTGCTTTTTTCCGGTCTTCCATGGCGGCTTCGGAGCGTTTATCGTCGGAACGGCCCCCCCCCGTTCGGTAATCCGGGAAGCTGTTATTTCACTCACAATCTCTTCGAGCGTATTCGCTTCGGAAAGCGTTAACCCGGTACAAGTGATATCGCCGATTGTGCGGCAACGAATCCGTTTTTCCAGCACTTTTTCTTCGTCGCGGCGAGCGCCACCCAAAGCCGCATCGAATTTGTATTTTTCGATACTGTCGAGCAGCGTTACGGTTTGCAATTTATTACGGCTGGCATTGTAACCGGTTTCTTCTATTGCGCGCCCGGCGTCAATGGATTCCTGAACCGAACCGACAATCAGTTTTACGCCTAAATTTTTCACCAGTTCGTCACGGTACGTAATGGTTTCTTCAAAATTATGTCCCGTATCTATGTGTAAAAAAGGGAAAGGGATGCTTGCCGGATAAAACGCTTTATAGGCCAGATGCGCCATGACAATGGAATCTTTGCCTCCGGAAAAAAGCAGTACCGGTCTTTCAAATTGCGCCGCTACTTCCCGGATAACATAAATTGATTCCGATTCCAATTCCTTTAAATGGGTCAATTGATTACTCATGTATTTTACGCTTATAATATAGTTATATTTATCGTTTTCATCATTATTGAATTCTGTTTTTAGAAAACCGGTTCATTATCAATCGTCCGGCGATACTAAGTATCAGCACAATAATTGTAAGCAACAATGCGGCTGCATACGCCCGGTTCCTGACCTCCGGAATAGGGCTGCTCAACTGGAAAAAGACCGCCAGAGGGAGCGTAGCTGCCGGCTGATCAAGCGATACCGGAATGTTGTCGGTAAATCCGGCGGTAAACATCACTCCTGCTGCGTCGCCAATCGCGCGTCCAATCGACAATAAAGTCGCAGTAGTGATTCCCGGAGCAATTTGGCGCAAAACAACCCGGATTGTTTCTAATTGAGTGGCTCCCAAGGAATACGCCGCATCCAGCAAATCCTTGGATATGGATTTTGCCACTTCATCCATTGAGCGGATAAAGATAGGAATAATCAGGAGAGTTATCACAATAATTCCTCCTAAAAGGGAGGTTTTCAATCCCAGAAGTATCATGATGGTAAAGCCGAATGCGCCGTAAACAATCGAAGGAATACCAAACAATACATCGAACGTAAGCCGGGTAAAATAGGCTAATTTCGATCCTTTTTTCAAGTAAATATTGATATAAAAAACGATCGGGATACTGATAATCAATCCCAATAAAGTGGAGCAGAAAACGATGATCAGCGAACCGGCAATCGCATTCAAAATACCGCCTTCCTTACCGAGATAGAATCCGCCGCCGGGTAATTTAGTAATCATATCCCAGGTGAGACTCGGGAATCCGGTTTTAGCTACCGTCCAGATGATGCTGCCGAAAAAGGCGAAAACGGTAAGTGTTGCCAGAATCATCAGCCCGTTGAATATTTTTTCTTCTATAAATTTTAGCTTCATAATTTAAAACTTTTTTCAACCCGTTGAAGGATAATACGGGATATAGCATTAAAAAAGAGTATGACGACAAACATAACTAATGCGGCAAACATCAGCGCAGATTCGTACATCGGCAAGGAAAGCATTTCTCCGTAATTGTTGGCGATAAGCGCCGGCAAGGGATAACAACTGTCGAACAGGGATTCGGGACGTTTTACCATGTTTCCGCAAACCATTAAAACAGCCAATGTTTCGCCAAACGCTTTTGACACGGCTAAAACGACGGCAGCAATGATTCCGGGCATCGCTTTCCTCAACACAACCAAACGGGACGTTTGCCAGCGAGTAGCTCCCAGGGATGAGGAGGCATCTTTGAAATCTTTGGGGACTGTGGAAAATATTTCAACAAAAAGGCTGACAAGCAAAGGAATAATCATCACACTGAGTACTGTTCCGCCAGCCAAAACAGTATATCCGCTGGTATAATCGACAAAATGAGGGCCTAAAACATCCGCTATGAAAGGAACAATAATGATTGTGCCCCATAAACCATACACCACCGAAGGAATGCCTGCCAGAATATCCAAAACAGGAAAAACCAATTTTTTGACCCACGATTTTGCATTTTCGGTAAGGTACAGGGCGGTTAATAAAGAAATCGGCAAAGCAATGGCTACAGACAAAGCGGTTACATATACCGAACTGAGTATGAAAGAGAAAAAACCAAACTTCCCGGCTAACGGACTCCATTCGGAGCTTGTCAACAATTCTTTTATCGAATTTGCCTGAATGATGGGGGAAGATTTGTAGTACAAACCCCACGCCATTAACACTACAGTTAACAGTGAAAAAATGGTCAGGATTTGCATGAATCGTTTCGCAGTTTTATCTTTGAAAAGCCTCCAGATCATTTTAACTTATTTAGTTCTAAATCCAGTTTTTCCCGTCCCAATCCGATATACCCGCTTTCTCCCGTATATTGTGTCAGTTATGTAGATTGGAACGTTGGAACGAGTGCTTGCAGAACTCGACCGACAAGGGCTTCGCGAAAACAGCATCATCGTGTTTTGGGCCGATCATGGCTACCAACTCGGCGAAAAAGGCAAGTGGTCGAAAGCCGGTTCGCTTTGGGAACAAGGCGCCCGTGTGCCGTTTATCATACTTGACCCGCGTGCCAAAGGAAATGGCAATGCTTCTCCGAGAATCGTAGAGTTACTGGATATTTATCCTGCGTTGGTCGATTTGTGCGGATTGCCGAAACACAAAGAACTGGTGGCCGAACTACATAAATTAGCCGCAGACTATGTGGCCGGAAAAACTGAAAAAAATACCATTTTATAACAATAAAGATGCTGATACCTGTTCCTCCGCTAAATCACCATTTATTATAATGAATTTTATGCTTTTTATATTTATTTTTGGCTCAAATTCACCTTTTGGATGCCCTATTGCAACGGTTGTTTACGGTAATTTCACGGGTGTCGCTCCTGCATAATAAATCCCGTTGAACAGGAACTTGAACGAACCGTGCGGCTGTGCGCGGAATGTTATTTCAGGACCGAAAAGGAAGACCTTGCCTTTCCCCACAGCTGCTTCAACAATCGCGGCGCCACCGTTGAGGTAATGCTGCCCCCACGCCCACCCGCTACGCAGAGACTCCGTACCGGAAAACCAAGCGACAGCATTCACTCCCTTCTGCTTTGCATCAGGCAGGAGGCGGAATACGGGATTGTTCCGGTAGATCAGATCCAGGTCTTCCGACACGCCGTAAGCAATGGGCGCGGTGTTATCCACTTTCACACGTACAACCGAGCCGGGTATGAAGAACTTATCTGAAGAAAATTTCTTTTCGGAACCGTCCGGATTGACATCTGCGAGTGCATCTGCAACCGGTAGACCGAGATACCTGCCAAAACCGGTAGCGCTTCCTATCGTCAATACGATACCGCCTTCTTCGACAAACCGGCGCAACTGCGGTGCGGTTTTATCCAAGGTAACGTTTCCGATACGGTTTTTAAATTCGTCGGGAATATTATCCGATGCACCGGACTCACGAGGTCCTTGCCCTCCACCTTGTCCTCCAAAGTTATTTTGTGGAAAGGCGCCGGGAGGCAAAATCAGCACATCGTATTTGTCACGCAACTTTCCGGCATCCAGCGTGGGAGCATAGACCACTTCAAAAGGAATCGGAAACTGTTGTTCGAGCAGCCAGCGAATCCAACCGGAATCCATTGAGCCGCCATACCTGTCCCACAACGCTACCCGGACGGAACGAAGTTTTAAAGCATCGCCACGGGGTTTGGACGAAATAGCATCAAAACTCAGTCCCACTTCAGCAGCTAATTTCTGCAACAGGGCGGACGTCGATGATTTGGCAGGGATATAGATGGTGCCAACCGGATAAGTTTTACCATTGACCGTAAACGGATCGGTGAGCCAATAAACATTTTCTCCGGTAGCCAGCAAACGGGTAGTACCGATAAAAGCATCGTTTACCTGATGGCTGAGCAGGTAGCCTGTCGGGTTTGAGGTTCCCGTTATTTTTCCGGCAGGCGTTTTAATCAAGCCGGCTATTTTTTCAAACGGCCCGTCGAAACCGTCTAAAATACGGTCGAACTTCACATCCATCTGAAATACCAGGGTATAACCGGCAAGGTCGTAAGGAGGTTTGGGAGGGCCGCCGGGGTATTGTAAATCGCTCGGATGATCTTGTGGCTCAAACATGTCGCGCAGGTGCGGACGGAATGCCTGTGCGGCTTTGACAACATACGAATCAGCCGGATAGGTTTTTCCTGCGACTTGGAAACTTTTCGTGGCGCGATGTACATCCACACCGGCTTTCAAAAGCGCATTGACAAATTTGGTAGCAGTCAAGAAATCCACCTGGTCGGAAGGGATAATATAGCCACGCGGGTCGCGGGTTTCAGGCGTATGCAGTTTATCGTAAAACTCAGCTGAACCACCCTGACCACGTCCACGACCTTCAAAAGACGGTTGCGCATTTGAGGTATTTCTCCGCTGTTCTTCCCGAGCCTTTGCAATGTTAGCTTCCAGTTCCGCTATTCGTTTAGGCGTCAAAGTCCAGTAATCCTGACTTCCACGTTCGATGGAGTTTTTGCCCATGCGGTAAATACGGTACAGGAAATCTTCTCGCATTTTTGCCGCAATATCAAGAATGGCGCGGTCGGCAGAAATGATATATTCGATGCTTTGGCGCTGATGCCATGTCTCTTTCGGTCCGATGGGTAAGGGTTGATCGCCGCTAGGAAGTAATTTGGAAGGAATAAGCGGAATGCTTGTGGGTGTGGGGCTGCCGATGATTTCGGACAATAATCCGATCTGGTTATGAAAACCCACCGTTGTCCGGTCGCCGCCGTTGAACCAGGTGGAATATGAAGCCGCGTTGCGCATCACCGCTCCCGCCTTTCCCTCAGCCAAAAACCGGTTGTGAACGGCCGACCCGACGAGGTCGATGCCGATAGGCACCAATGGGTCGTGGTTGTAATTGAACGGATCGCGGAAAGGAGCCATAAACAGTACCGTTCCGGCAGGACCGGTCTGGTGCTGATTGTACATGATTTGCGGAATCCATTCAATATACATCTGCCGGTTGATAATTTCCGTTTCCAATTGATTGGCAATATAGGAATCCCGGTTATTGTCGTGTCCGACATATTTCTGATAAAGTCGAGGTATCGACATATTACGTTTTTTGGGGTCGCTCGCGCGCATGTACCAGTCTGATACGAGGTCCATACCGTCGGGATTTGCCGGGACCAAAAGCAGAATGACATTGTCAAGGATGCGTTTGGTTTCCTCATCATTACGGCTTAGGAGGTCGTAGGCCTGAATGAAAAGCGCTTGAGAATTGATGGCTTCCGTAGCATGCAGCCCGCCGTCAATCCAGACGACAGCCTTTCCTTCGGAAGCGAGCGCGTGCGCCTCGTCGTCCGTCAGACCTTCGGCTTTAGCGAGCTTGACGGAAATCTCCTGGTAGCGTTTCAGGTTTTTATGATTCTCCGGTGAGGTGATGATAGCCATCTTCATTGACCGGCCTTCCGGAGTAATACCGATTTCGACGAGCTTGAGCCGGTCGGATTCTTTTTCTAATTTGCTCCAATACGCAATGAGTTGGACGTAATTGGCCAGGAAATAGTCGTCTCCGACGGTGTATTGGCCGAACTTCGGTTCCGATATGGGACCGGCGGCAATGCTTACGCTAAACAGCAGTGTAAGCAAAAGAAGAAAATAGTTTTTTCCCATTTTTATTTTTAGATATAAATTTATTTTCATTTTATTTTTTTACTTATCTATATGCTTCATTTTGTTCTAAATCAGGATCGGAAGTGATGACTGCATAAGGAAAAGGGCATATCCATTACCATCGGAGGAGAGGGATATTTGTTTGTTAATAATATACTTATTGATCAATAGTCAATCTCTCTCCTTCCGATTTGGCGACCATGACAGCCACGCACGTGTCGCCATATACGTTGATGGCGGTACGCGCCATGTCAAGGATCCTGTCTACGCCTACTACCAATCCGATACCTTCCAAAGGAAGTCCTACCACATTGAGTATCAGCGCCATCATGACCAATGCCGCCATGGGTATCCCGGCCGACCCGATGGCGCAGAGAAGCGAAGTGACAACAATCAACATCTGCTGAAGAATGGAAAGTTCCACGCCGTAAGCTTGTGCGATACAGATAACCGCTACACATTCCAGTAAGGCAGTTCCATTCATATTGATGGTTGCACCCAAGGGAATGGTGAAGTTGCATATCCCGGAAGAAACGCCGTTTTTACGTTGTACAGCATACAAAGTCAATGGAATCGTAGCGCCGGAAGACGCCGTAGAAAAAGCCGTAAGCAACGGCGTCGTCATATTTTTGAGATGTTTTACCGGATTCACGTGAAATCCAAACCGCAAAATCAGGGGAAGCCACACGAAAGTGTGGATGAAAAGTCCTGCCAAAACTGTCAATACATACAGCAACATCACTTGTAACAGGGCAGGAAAACCGGTATTCGTGCCGAATTGCTTTACGACAATGGCAAAAATGCCGATGGGTGACAGTCGTATGATTAACTGGGTGATGCACAAAGTAATTTCCAATCCTCCCTTGAAAAAACCGTTCAGCGCCTGTTTCCCTTCCGAAGATATTTTTGGAATGCTCAAACCGATCAAAAAAGCAATCAGGATAACAGGTATCGTGTTGTTTTTTGAAAAAGCTTCGAAGATATTTTTCGGCACAAAACCCATGACAATATCCTTTACGGAAGATTGTTCGAAATTGGCCTGTACAACAGTATTACTGCCCATGTCCACAGCATGTCCCGGCTGGATGAGATTGACTAAGAACAAACCGGTGAAAATGGCAATAACCATGGTCACAATATAGTATCCAACTGTCTTGATTCCCAGTCTTTTCAATTGGTAACCCGAATCATAAATACCTGTAATGCTCGTTACGATGGAGAAAAATATGATGGGAACCATCAGCATACTCAGCAGGTTCATAAACAATTCTCCCATCCAGGCTGTGTAAGGATTTATTCCGGGCGTCAGGATACCGCAAACAATGCCGAGAATCAAGGCTGTCAGTATTTGCCAGTGCAGTTTCATTTAAACTATATTGTCTAAATATTTGTAACCGCTGCCTGTATTCAGCAACAGCACGGTTTCGCCGTCCTTTATCCATTCCGACCGGCTCAAGACCTTGTATGCATGCCAAAGTGCAGCTCCTTCGGGGGCAACCAGCAATCCTTCGTGAGAAGCCAACTCGTGCAGGGCTGTGAGTATATCTTTGTCATTGACACTCACCGAATTGCCTTTGCTTTCCCGAAGAATCCGCAATATCACTTTGTCTGCGTATGGTTTGGGAACCCGCAATCCATTGGCGACAGTGAAACCTTTGTCTTTGAATGTAGATCGGGTCTCGTTCTGCTGGAATGCCGTGTGTATGCCGTCACAACTTTCACTTTGTACGGCAACCATGCGCGGGCGTTTGCTTCCTATCCATTCCAATTGTTCCAATTCGCCGAATGCTTTCCAGATACCGACGATACCTGTTCCTCCGCCTGTCGGGTACAATATGACGTCGGGAACCGTCCAGCCTAATTGTTCGGCGATTTCGTAACCCATCGTCTTTTTACCTTCCAAACGGTAAGGCTCTTTCAGGGTAGAGACATCAAACCATCCGTTTTCGGCGGCTTGTGCATTGGCGAGTTTTCCGCAGTCGCTGATGTTGCCATCGACTTCCGTCACTTCTGCACCGAACAGGCGAGCTTCCTGCTTGAAAGCTGTCGGCGTGAGCGCCGGCATAAATATGTGGGCTTTCAATCCGGCGCGTGCAGCGTACGCCGCCAAGGCGCCGCCGGCGTTGCCGGCGGTGGGGATAACAAAGGTTTTGGTACCTGATTCTTTTGCCTTGGATACGGCTACACTCAATCCTCTTGCCTTAAATGATCCTGTCGGATTGTTCGATTCGTCTTTGAGTAAAACATTTTTACCGTCAGTGTATGTGCGGAGATTCAGAAGCGGCAGCACCGGCGTAAACCCTTCACCCAACGTGACAATGTTTTCTTCGTATAGAAGCGGTAGAAACTCTTTGTAACGCCAGAGAGAAGTCGGACGGTTTTTCAACTCCTCTTTGGAAAGTTTGTTTGCTTTGAGATCGTATTGAGCTGATAAGATTGATTTGCAATCTTCTTCCGTACAAACGGTGTTCAAATGCTGATAATCATGGATTTTGCCACATTCCACACATGCGAGGTTTGTAAGCAAACTGCCGGTCGTTTTTGCCATTTTACTGTTATTTTAGTATTAAGTGAATTATTCGTCTCTTCCGCCACGTCCTTGCGGCGCATTGCCTGTTGCGGCCGGATTACCGTTTTCCGGACTAAAGAAAGTCGGCGCCGTCAGCGTGGCTGCATTGATTCTGTTTCCGAAAAATACCGCATTGGCTGTTAGTTTGTTCGTGCCATACCAGATGCCGCGGAAATTAGGATTTACGGTGTAAGCGATGATACGTCCCTGACCCGAACGGAAGCCCAGAACGACCGGCGTATTTGCCAGCGATTCTGCTACACGCGGCAATACATTGCCCGATAACAGCGGCTTAGCCGCATAAACGACCGGTGTACTCGAACTGTTCGATAAGGGTTTCACTATCAGACTGCTGTTTTTGAAAACCGGTAAGTTGCGATTGGAATATCCCCATAACAAGGGATGCGTAAGATCGACTTGTGTCTTGAAAATTACGCCCGCTATGCCTTCGGCCCTTGAAGCAATGCCGAAGCCTTCATACGTTCCCCGGTAGTTATTTGCACTTCTCACCGATTCGACATTTGCAAGTCTTGCCTGAACAAAGGTACTGATTGCTCCTTCAAACCCTATCAAGGTATTACCGGCGTCGACCCAGTCCCTGAGTTTTTCGGCTTCGGCGGCGGATAAGCTGCTTGCGCCGGGAAGAATCAAGACGTTGTACAGGTTGAGATTTATCCGGCTTATATTTTCAATCAGGGATACCGGAATCCGGTACCGTTGGTCGAACAAATGCCAGACTTCTCCGGCGCTCCCTGTCGCCAAAACGGCAATGCGAGGCTTAACCACTGTGCCGAAGCTGCTGCTGCCCAAATTGTGACCGCTTGTAAAACCGGAACTTATGGAATAGACGTCAATGGCATCTTCTTTATTGATTGTATCTATAATCTTATAGATTTCATCTATTGATTTTTGTTGATAAACCGTTCCGAGCGGAATGAGTATCGTACCCCGGGAAAATTTTCTGCCTTCGGCCGTGAAAACGTCTTCCGACACTTTGACGAAAATACCGGCATCCAACAAACGGTACAAAGCGCGTGGCGCGTAATATCCATCCCATTCGAACAGGTAGGCGTAAGCGTTTTTATTGCCTGTAAATTTCCCTTGCGGCCATTGATTAAATTCGAATTTTTCGCCCAGAAGGGAAGCGTTGTAGTTGGCAACACCCAGTATGGAATAGTCAAGATTGAAAGCAAAAGGAATTGTCCAGCCGGTAATGTCGTAGGAAAGGCTGTCCTTGTATTCTTCTCTGATTTCGAATAAAGCGTGAACCAAGCGGTGTTGCGACTGATTCAGCGGGACTACGTAACTGCTTTGTGCGCTGTATTTTTTACCGTCGGCTTCGAAATCTTTGGCCAATTTGTAAATTTCGATATTGTTTCTTTTGACGATTTCGGCCAGCCGGTAAACGGCAGCTTTATCGGTAGGAGAACCGAAGATGTACGCTTTTACCTTATCGTTTCGGGCATCGTCGGAAGCTTGTTTGAAATACCATTTCTGGTAATCCAGCAAATCTTTCTTCAGGACATGACTGCCGCGGATGGTGGCAAGGCCTGCAGTTAATTGGTTACGTATGGCCAATTGGAAAGTGAGTGTTCCGTTGGAACTTGCCTGAACAAAACCTCTCGAACTGGGCTGTTCCCAAAGGATGGCGATACCGCCGTGAAAATCAAGATATTCACGGCCTCTCCCCGGATAATAATCGTCGTAATTTTCGGCCGAGAAATAGAGCAGTCCCTGTTTATCAAAGGCTGGGGCATAATATTCTTCGGCTAATTTTTTAATAAAATCCTGGGCTTGGTCGGGAATAAGCGGATGAACACGGGTCGGTTCACCGGGTGAAAAATGGTAATTGGCATTTGTTCCCTGTTCGTGTGCATCGGCGTAAACGTTTGGTCTCCATTCGATTAAAGCGGAAATACGCGCCTGGGATTCCGGTTGTTGCAGATTGAGCCAGTCGCGATTGAGGTCGAACCAATAGTGATTGCCACGGCCACCAGGCCATGCTTCAGAATGTTCTATTTCCTGCGTGTCGTCGTTGGGAATAAAACTTTTGTGGGAATTGACCCATTCGGTAAAGCGGCTGAATCCATCGGGATTGATCACCGGGTCTACAAAAATCACCGATTCATTGAGCCATTTCAAAGTTTCCGCGTCTTTGGCTGCGGCAAGATGGTAGATGAGCAGGATAGCGGCGTTGGCTCCGCTCGCCTCGTTTCCGTGGATGCTATGCCCCAGCCAGGTGAAAATCGGTAAATTGCTTGTATTAACGGTTCCGGAAACCGATGGATCGGAGAGTTTCAGGTGTTCCGTTTTGATTTGTTCCAGATTTTTCTGGTTTTCGGGCGAACTGATTATCAACAAATATAGAGGGCGCTGTTCGTGAGAATAACCATATTGCAACAATTTCACCCTGTCAGATGCCGCGTCGACCGCTTTGATATAGTTTACAATCTGTTCGTGGGAAGCGTGCCAATCTCCCACCTGGTAGCCGAGTACGGATTCCGGGGTCGGAATTTTTTTGTCGTAACCGGCGCTCTGGGGTAAATAGTAGTTGAGTCCGACGTTTTGCGCCGATAGCATGTTCCAACCGAATATGAATAAGATAAAGACAATGTATTGTTTCATACGAAAAGAACCGTCATTGCAGGCTTGACCCGCAATCCCCTTTTCATCCTCTTGGGCATAAGTGTAAAATGTCTGTTTCATTTGAGTATAAAAAATTATTGATACGACAATCTATTTCGCTGCAGGATCAGGGACTGTTCCTTCCGGTCTTCTTCTGGGAATATCAATCACTTTCCGGTTGGCCAGGTCGTATTTTTGTCCCTTATACAAAAAGAAGAACGGTCCGTTGGAAGCGGTGTAATCTTCCCGTTTATTGTCGACAACATGGGCGTTGTTTCCTTTCCCTGTAATCGTGTTATAATCGTAAATAGCGGCATACGAATTGCCGATCACTTCCAATGTGTCGCGTTGGACAAGAATTGCCGCTGTCTCATCTAAGCCGATACCAATCAGTTCAGGTGAATTTCCGATAAAATCAACCAGATCAAATTCCCGGTTTCTCCGCAAAAGATGCTGGTCAATCACCGAATTTTTCAGGAATCCCAAACCCTGGGTATGGTCGCCGATTAAGATATGCGGACCTTCCGTATCCCCTCTCCAGAGAAAAGAGCCTTGAATGGACGCACCTGCCGACCCGCCGATAATAACGCCTCCCCGGTCAAGCACATCCAAAAAGGCCTGATGGGTAAGCGTGTTGAGGTATGCATCCGCTGTATGCCATTGACGGCCGCCTTCAAAATACACGCCGGTAGCATTTTTCAGGGGTTCGATGAATTCTTCGCTATTGGCTATTTCCAGATTTTTCGTATGCAAGGTTGTTACATTCTCAATGCCGAATCGACGTTTGATTCCTTCTGCAGTACGGTTTCTCAAAGCCGCCGAATCACCGGCTGCCGCCGTGATAACCACAATATTGGCTTTTTCCTTTCCTCCGGCTAATTCTAAAAATTTTTCCCAGACTTCGGGCGTAAAGCCGCTACCGGCAATAATCAAGGATCCTTTTTCCGGCCCATGTCGGGTATCCGATTTTTTTATCGTAATAGGAGATACACGCGCAAATGCTTCCGAAGAACGGGCAGGCGCTGTAACGGACTGAAGATTCTGTCCATGGACAGGCTCCTGTGTCTGCAACGAATCGCGGGCAGGAGGGGTGCCGTTGAACGTTCTCGGCGGTAAAGGTATCACTTTCCGGTTCGCCAGATCATATTTCTGTCCTTCATGCAAAAAGAAGAATGGCCCGTTGGAAGCGGTGTAATCCTCCCTGCGGTTGTCGATAACGTGCTGGTTATTCCCTTTTCCGATAATTGTATTGTAGTCATAAATAACGGCGTACGATTCTCCAATCACTTCTAATGTGTCACGTTGAACCAGAACGGCCGTTCTTTCATCTAAGCCGATACCGATAAAATCAGGCGCTTTCCGGATAAACTCAACCAAATCAAATTCCCGATTTCTTCGCAGCAAGTGCTGGTCGATTGCCGATTTTTTCAGGAAACCCAAGCCTTGGGTATGGTCGCCGACCAAAATATGCGGCCCGGCCGTATCTCCTCGCCATAGAAAAGAACCTTGTATGGATGCGCCCGCCGATCCGCCGATGATAACACCTCCACGGTTAAGCACATCCAAAAAAGCCTGATGCGTTTTTGTATTCAGATACGAGTCGGCTGTACGCCATTGGCGGCCGCCTTCGAAAAAGACGGCTGTCGCTCTTTTCAAGGGTTCGATAAATTCATCGCTATTGGCTTCAACCAAACTTTTGGTATGTAAAACCGTTACGTCTTCCACACCATATTGTTCCTTGAGCCGATCGGCCGACCGGGTGCTGAAGGCAGCCGAATCGCCGATAGCAGCCGTGATGACGACAATATGGGCATTCTCTTTCCCTCCGGCCAATTCCAGGAATTTTTCCTGAATTTTAGGCGTTGAGCCTCCGCCCCCGACGATAATCAAGGATCCCTTTTCCGGTCCATGCCGGGTTTCCGATTTCGTTACTGTAATGGGCGCCGGTTGGGCAGATAAGGAATAACTTGTTACTGCCAGTATGGCAACGGATATAAATATAAAAATATTCTTTTTCATCATTCTTAATTTCTAATTATTATTTGATTTATCAATAACCCGGATTATTCTCCGTAATATTCGGGTTGGCGTCAATCTCTCCCTGCGGAATGGCTTGTATTCTCCGGTGATCGGTGAGCGATACATACTCGTAAGTATTGTAACTGAATGGTTGTTTCGGACGAACAATCTCCAGATTAAGCCTTGTAAGGTCGAACAAGCGAAGTCCTTCAAATGCCAGTTCTTTCCTTCTTTCGTTCACGATATCGTCTATCAGTTGTTGTCCGCTGGAGGTGTATCCGCCGAAAGCCGGGTCGCGCAATTGGACAAGTTGATTCAGATAGAGCCGGGCGTTCACTTCGTCATTTGTTCGGGCGTAAGCCTCTGCCAGTGTCAGTATAACTTCCGCATACCGGATGATTTTTATTTCATCTCGGTCGCTGTTGCTACTGTTAGGATATTTGTTTACGACAAAGGCTTTTTGTGAATTTCCTCTACGTGTGCCGTCTATTATCAAGTTCCTTCTGATATCGGTTTCAGTGTACAATTGATACACTTCTGCATTTGATAATAAATCCCCATAACCTGTTTGATTATACATCCAATCCAATCCGTTACCGCCATTATTGCTGGTAACGCTCATGTTGAGTTCCCAAATTGTTTCCACTTTACTTGTCGATGATGTATAACTTGACCAATAAGCAGAGAAAGCGCTTGGTGTGGCTGCTAATGTGTAACCGCCGTTTTTTACGACTTCCAGCGCGGCGTCCTTTGCCTTTTGATAATCGCCCTTGTATAAATAAGCCCTGGCCTGGATGGCTTTTGCTGCATATTTGGCAATGTAATTTGAGTTTACGCCATGATATTTTGAGATGGCAGTTGTATTTGATAATAACAGAAAAGCGTTGTCCAAATCTGCAATAATTTGCTCATAAACTTCAGCGACCGTACTTCGGGACGGCTTATTATAGGGTCCCGTTAAGTAGGTTGGAATAGTGACAATGGGTACCCCCGGCGCATTGGGATTCAAGGTATGAGGAGCGCCGAAGAAATTAACCAGTACCAAGTAAGCCAAACCTCTTATCGCGTATGCTTCTCCTTTTATCTGGTCAACTGCCTCTCCGGAAGGTAAATCGGTAGCGATGATCCGATTGGCCTGCAGAATAACATAATATCCTTGCGACCAGATGCCCGACGAAGTTGCGCTGTTTTGAGAAAAAGTATAGGCATTGTCGGTCAGGAACCGGCCGTAATTGGAAGAACTGATAAAGTCGTTATCAGCCAACAAATCGCCCAATATATGTACGTCCCGTCCCAGAAAAGAGGAACTTTTTGTTGCCGAATATAAACCGTTCACTGCGTCCGCCAAATCATTAATCGTTTTTATGGAAGTGGCGGCATCCACTGAGGTGGATGGAAATTGTTCCAAAAATTCTTCACCGCAGGATGTAAAAATCAACAGACCTGCTATCAATATGTTCAATATTTTTGTTTTCATTTGTACCTATATTTATTAAAGTTCTACACTTAAACCGACCGTATAAATTCTGTAAATCGGAATACTTACATTGCCTGATTCCGGATCGAACGGCAATTTTTCATCGAAAGTTTTTGTGAAAAGATTGGTTGCACGTCCGTATAACCGGAGTTTTCTGACTCCGGGAATCAAATGTTTTATGCTTCTCAACTTAATCAAATCATAGCCAATCGTAACATTTTTCAACCGGATAAAAGAACCGTCGTATAAAAACCTTGAGGAGAAAGAGTTTGAATTGGCTTGTGTGCCACCCGCAGCGATGTATTTGGGAACATCCGTAATCTGTCCGGGGGTTGTCCAACGGTTCCAATACTCTCGCTGGTATTTATTGAAAGTATAGTAAGCGCCATCGTAAAAACGGGTTGACCAACTGTCAATGATATAATTTCCGAAATTAAAATAAATATCGCCGCTTAAACTGATTCCCTTGTATTCAAAGGTATTTGTAAATCCGCCGAAATATTTGGGCGACGCCGATTTATAGGGGACACGTTCAGCAGCGTTGTAATCAGTTGTCGTCTCCGACTTGGTTCCATCGGTGTACCACAAAGCCGTACCGTTGTCGGGATTAACGCCTGCATAAAGGCGCGTGTAATAAGTATAATAATCGTAACCTTTATCCAAATAATAGCTTCCGTTGGCTCCGGAGGCTTTGCCTAATTCCGTAACTTCGTTCTTGTTGAATGAAATATTGAAATTACTGGCCCAGGAGAATTTTTTGGACCTCAGAATATCTGCTCTGAATGTCAATTCAAGGCCTCTGTTCTGCATTGCCCCGGAATTGGCGTATGGAACGGAAGAAAAGCCGGTAGTTCTTGAAAGAGAAACCGATTGAATTAATCCGTCGATATTGTTTACATAAAAATCGGGCGTGATAATTAAGCGGTTATTGAAAAATCCAAAATCGGCGCCGATGTCAAATTTTTTCTGTTTCTCCCAAGTCAAGTCCGGATTGCCGATAGTGCCGTAATTCTGTCCGTTTCCGTTGGTATAATTCGACCCGTACGATGACAAAGGCATTGCTGCATAATTGGATATGCCTTGTGCATTACCTGTGGTTCCATACGAAGTGTGAAACCTTGCACTGGAGAGTATTTTCTGTTTATCGAAAAATTCTTCTTCGTCAATATTCCAGGCTCCACCGACCGACCAAAAACTGCCATATCGATTATTCGCTCCGAATACCGAAGAACCATCCCTTCTGTAAGAACCGCTTAAGGAATACTTGTCTTTGTAATTGGTTCCGATCCTCGAATATACGGATGAAAAAGAATAGCCGGAACGACTTGAAGATGCACCCGTAATGGTGGCTGCGTTCGATAAGACAATGAGTGACGGCTGTGTAAGCGGAAATCCTGTTCCGGAGCCACTTAAACTGAGTGTTCCGGATTGTTGCGCTTCATAACCGACAATAGCCGTTATGTAGGATGAATCTTCATTTCCCAAGAAATTATAGCGATAATCCAATTGATTCCTGGTTAGCCAGTTAGAAGTTCTCGAATAAGTTTGTGACCCGGAACCTTGCGTATTCAATCCACCTCCCAGAACAGGATTGAGAAATTGGAAACTTTCCGAATTGTTATAATCAAGGCTTGCGTAAGTGGTGTAATTCAGCCTGTCCCAGATATTCCACTTTAGGCTGATATTACCCCGTCCCCTGGTCTGGTCTTGGGAACGGATATCATTTTCCGCTATAAACAGCACATTGTAATGAGCCACATAGCCAAGATTACTGGAACTGTTCGTATTGTATGTTCCGTCTTCATTGTAGGCCAGCTGAAACGGGCGCAATATTCTTGCCGCAAAAATAGGATTTCCCCAGGAACCGGTGCCCGAATCGGGCGTGTGTTGAAATAAATTGGCGATGTTTAATCCGGCGGTAAGCGTAAATCGTTTGCCGATTTTTTGTTCCAGATTGATTAATCCGGATATTTTCCTCAAATCGGATTTCAACGTGGTGGCTTCCTGTGTGAAATATCCGGCGGAAACAAACAGTTTCGTGTTTTCATTTCCCGACCGTACCGAAACATTGTATTGTTGTTGTTTCCCCGTTTTATACACCAAATCCTGCCAGTTGTTACTCCTTCCGCTGTTAAATCCGTAACTTTCGGATAAGTCTGCGATATCCTGTTCCGAATAAGTTCCGGCATTGCGCAGACCTTCAATAAATAATTCACTGTATTGTTGCGCATTCAAAGGTTGGCCTGCATCGGGAAACGGAACAATATTGGTGCTACCTACCTCTATATCAAAATTAACCTGCGTTTTTCCCGCTTTCCCCTTTTTAGTGGTGATGATAATGATACCGTTAGAACCTCTCGACCCGTAAATGGCGGTGGCGGCTGCATCTTTCAGTACGGTAATGTCTTCAATATCATCCTGATTGAGCGCTGTTAAAGCAGCCGAAGTGGTAATCATACCATCTATAACGAACAACGGACTTGAACTCAAAGCCAATGAACCAAGTCCCCGCAGCAATACATCCGGGCTTGCTCCCGGTTGACTGCTGGGAATCGAAATATTCAGTCCGGAAACAGCCCCTTGCAGGGATATTAAAGGCGAAGAAACCGGCTTATTCGCATTGGTAGCGCCGTTGATTACGGTTGAAGCGCCGGTATATTGTTTTCGCTCCTGGGCATAATACCCATCGGAAACAATTACGACTTCATTCAGCAGGTTGAAGTCCTCGAAAAGCGGAATATTTATTCTTTCTTCCGTCCTTTCGTAGATGTCAATTTCCTGCGGTCTATACCCCAGATAACTAACCACAATGGTCGCCGGCAACGATGATACCTTCAGTTCGAAATTTCCATTCGTATCACTGGATATACCTTGATTGCCTTTTTCGCTTTTGAGCGAAATATTGGCGCCAATAATCACTTCGTCGGTGCGTTCATCAATCACTTTGCCGCGTATTGTCGTATTTTGCTGGGCAAATACCGGTGATGAAAAAATCAATAATCCAAACAAAGTTAAAAAAATAACCGGAAATCGCTTGTGATTTCCAAAAAAATAAAATAAATTTGTCATGCCTAAAAGAAATTTTAGTGTGAAGTATCCCTCAATACCATTTGCAGTCGGAGGAGAGGGATGCTTGTTTGTTAATAGTGTTACTTATGAGATTTGTTAAGTGTAAAATCTACACTTATTCGGGTTTGTAGCTGTTGAGCGCGAGTTGTTTTTTAGACTGCGCACGCACGTTGTCATCCAAAGACAGAAAACCGTATTCGCGGTTATATTTTTGTCCGTCAGACAGTACCCATTCGAGAAAATCCAGTATTTCATTGTTATTGCTGTATTTTTTTGGAACGAGTAATCCGAAGTTTTCGACCGGGATTGTTTCGATTTTCGACTCTTCGAGCAAGGCTATCAGTTTGTCGATATCGTGGGAATCCAACACCTCTTTCTGCCCTGATTTGACGTTGAGCGGAAGAATGCTGAGGTTGGCTTTCAATTGACGTGATTTCAAGTCGAAAGCATAGTTCAGCGTATTGAATGTGATGCCGGTTTCATCTTTTTGGATAGCATTTAACAGATAAATTTCGTCGCCGATAATCTTTTTCCCCCTGATTCTATCGGGAGATTGGTCGAAATATCCGGCCAAAACCGCAGTGACAGGTGTTTTATCGCCCCTTGAGTAGACAGTTGCGGTGTATTTCTCTTTTTCGTCGGCGTCGTAGTCTTCGGCTAAGATGTCTTTTTCGAACAACAGGTTTGTGATGTCTTTCTTTTTCAATCCTTTGCCTGCTTTTTCCAAAAGCGGATTATTCACATTGGCCAGCGGGATAAGCGCATAACGACCTACATATACGATTTTATTGTTCGCGTCGGCTTCGCCTGAAAGCTGTCCGGAGCGGATTTGCAAGTCCGTTTGGGAAGCAATTTTGTTCTGAACGGTTTTCAATTCAATCTTGATGTCCGGATTTTCTTTTTTGTATTCGGATACCCATTTTTCGACTATCGGGTGAAAAAATTTTGCCCCGTCAATCAAGACTTCGGTTTTCCCCTGTGCAAAAAGAATAGCAGGAAAAAAAATCAGTATAATTGTAAATATTGTTTTTGAAAGCAAATAGTTCATTTTGTAATTATTTTAAAATTATTAAACAGGTAATTTTATCTCTGATTGTGAAATTACAGGATAAAACATCGGTCTTTCCTTGACAACTGAAGGATAGACAGCTTCTTTTTCATTAAATTCGAATAGATTACAGCCATTGTTTTACGATGAATTGATATTCTTGTCGTTTTTGACGGGACAAAGTTAGGGGTTTATTAATTAGTAAAAAATACCATTTTAATGGTATTTTTTACTATGCAGGCGAAAAGATATTTGCAATCTTTGCATTTCACATCGAACCGATGGGTTTCAACATCACATAAAACGGATGGCAAACGGGGAAAAAGCGGCTTTGTTCATCATCATTTGTTACAGTTGTTTATCTTGAAGTGCGCCAATTGGCCTCCTTTCATTACCGTCACGTCCGGTAATATCATCTCCAAGTTCGGTACGCGCTTTTTCGACTTCTTTCAATAGTCTTTCCACCACATCTGGATGTTGATTAATCACGTTATAGCGCTCTCCCGAATCAAAACGCATATCGTATAATTCCATTTCGTTTACTTCATAATCTTTGTATTTACCTGCAATTCCGTCATTGCCAACAAAATCCAATCCACGGTATGTATGCGGAAGTACCAGTTTCCATTCTGCATCGCGAACACTCTTTAAATTATTCTTATTGAAATAATACCAGAAATGAATTCTGGTATTTACACCAGGCTGATCAAAAAGGGGGGAAATGTCAACTCCGTCTATTTTCTTTTGAGGCAATGCAGCCTTGCTTAATGCAGCAAAAGTCGGCAAAAGATCAATACCGGATGACAGTGCATTACATATATTTCCAGCAGGAATTTTTCCCGGCCAGCGCATAATACAGGGAACACGTTGCCCGCCTTCCCATGTGGCTGATTTTCCTTCCCTCAATCCGGCAGCAGATCCGGAATGATTGCCCCAAATAGTCCACGGGCCATTGTCTGAAGTGAAAACAACCAGTGTATTTTCATCCAAACCATTTTCTTTTAGGGCTTTCAGTATCTCACCTACGCTCCAGTCAATTTCCATGATGACATCACCATACAGCCCTTGTTTACTTTTTCCCCGGAAGCGCTCTGATGCCATAATTGGAATATGAGGCATCGGATGTGCTAAGTAGACAAAAAACGGTTGATTCTTATGTCTACTGATAAAGTCAATTGCAGCATTCGTAAATGTAGCGGTCAATTCCCCTTGCGCTTCTATTGTGCGAATCTCCTGCAAGGTTTCATTGCCCCGGATCATCGGTAAAGGAGGCATATTCTGTCTTCCTCCATCTGCTCCGTCTGGCCACATATCGTTTGAATAAGGAATACCAAGATATTCATCAAAACCATGTTGCAATGGAAGAAATTGTTTTTGCCAGCCCAGATGCCATTTACCAAAAATTCCCGAAACATATCCTTGTTTTTGTAATACTTCCGGAATAAGTTCTTCATCGTCATTGATTCCAATCTGATGACTGGGGAAAAGAGCGCCTGAAAAACCTATCCGGTTCGGATAACATCCGGTCAATAATCCGGCACGTGAAGCGCTTGAAATCGGTTGACCTGCATAAAATTGCGTGAAACGCATACCTTCACTGCTCATCTGATCCAAATGGGGAGTTAAGTACCCAACAGATCCGGTGACGGACAAATCGCCATAGCCCATATCGTCCGCCATAATTATCACAAAATTAGGTAACTTGTCACTGTCGGACAGTTGGGCCTGCATAGGCAATGTACCTAAATACATTGCAGAAAGTAAAATCTTGTTTTTCATCTCTACTAATTTATTATTTAATCGGATTACTCTGTTTTATTTCGGTATTGCACCGGAGTAATTCCGTACAGTTTACTAAACGAACGGATAAAGTAACTCGCGGAACTGAATCCAACGGTATAAGAGATATCTCCGACCGATAGCTTTCGCACATTTTTCAATAATAGCTTTGCTTTATTCAAGCGGATACTGATAATAAAATCGTTCGGTGTCTGGCCGGTAAGCCCTTTAATTTTCAGAAAAAGATTAGTACGGCTTAGCGCCATTTCCTGTGCAAATAATTCAACACTGAACTGGGAATTTGTCAGATTTTCTTCCACAATTTTTATTGCTTTTTCAAATAATGCCTGATCCAAAGGATTGATTGCTTCTACGAGTAATCCGGAATCCGGACTTTGTGCCAGTTTCCGCTGCATCATTTTCCTTCCGTTGACCAGATTGCTGCAACGTGTGATCAAGATTCGTGTATCAAAAGGTTTGGTGATATAATCATCCGCACCGTATTTTAAGCCTTCTAAAGTATATTCAATTGCAGCCTTGGCTGTTAGCATAACAAACGGTATATGGCAAGTTTCAAAACTACTTTTAATTCGTGTGCATAATTCATTTCCTGTTATATGAGGCATTATCAGATCACTAAGAATGATATCCGGCTGCAATTGCAAGGCTTTTCCCCATGCTTCCATCCCATTACTTGCTGTGATAACTTTATAGAGGGGGCTAAACAATTCTTTCAGATGGTTTCTTAATTCATCATTGTCTTCTACAATCAGCATAATAGTATCCGGTGTTCCGGAAACGTTTTGATTTTCTTTTATTTCTTGGAAGAAATGATCATCCGGCGTATCTGCTTTCATACAGATATCATCCACGTTTTCAAAAATCATTTTTTCATTTTCAGAAATCAGCTTGTCATCTATCGGGAACGTAATGGAAAAAAGAGTTCCGATATTACTTTGACTTTCCGCCCGGATTTTCCCATGGTGAGCTTCCACAATTTTTTTTGCCAAAGATAGTCCGATACCGGTTCCAGGACTTCCTGTCTGCAATTGTTTTTTGGTAGGTATTTGGTAAAACGGATCAAAAATTTTATCCATATATTCGGGCGATATTCCGATTCCTGAATCCCGGATCTGAATTAATACCTCGTTTTCTTGTTGTTGAACGGAAAGCTTTATCAATCCATGCTCCGGTGTAAATTTAAATGCATTGGATAAAAGATTACAAATAACTGTTTCCATCTGCTCTTCATCATACCACGCCTCAATATCTTCAGACAAAGCCATGAAATTAAAATTTACATGAAGATAATCGGCGTAATCTTTGAACATATAGTAAGTTTTCCTCAGTGTTTCTACCATGTTTTGTTTACTGAACTGCATCACAGTTACATCCTGTTCTTGTTTTTTGAACTCAAGTAATTCATTGATTAATTTCCTTATACGGGAAGAGTTTCGTAGAATACTTAACAATTTATTATAAATCACAGGCGGAATATTTCCTTGATGAAAGATCATTTCAATCTGACTGATAATTAAAGTAATCGGAGTACGTAATTCATGGGAAACATTAGTGAAAAAGCGTAATTTTGATTGATTCAACTCTTCTATTTGTTTTTTTTCCCGTTTTTCGATTTCAAGCGACCCTGTGAGTTTCAACTTGGAAGAATAAAATTGAAGAAAAGCCATAATCACCCCGATAATTGATATGGTATAGATAATATAGGCCCAGATGTTTTGATAAAAAGGAGGATGAACTTTGATCGTCAATATCCGCTGATTCAGAATTGCATCCTCTTCTTTTATCCGGATTATCAACCGGTATGTTCCTGCATGTAAATTAGTATAAGTTATCTGTTGGCTTTTATTTCCTTTCACCCATTCCGTATCAAAACCTTCCAGCATGTATTCCACATTCCGGTTGAAATAGGGTACATAATTTGAGGTCGCATACAAGATAGAAAAAACAGTATGTGTATCGTACAAATCAATATCCGATTGGTATAACAATGATTCCTTAAGAATATTATCCGGACCGGACGGATGAACGGGTTTATTATTAACGCTTAAGGATGTGAAATACACATCAAATGGCTGTATTTCTGTTGTTAACACCCGCTCATCAAAAGAGATCAGGACATTTGAGCCACTCAAATAAATCATATTGTTTTTAGATACAAATAATCCGTTCGGATTGATATCTGCTATGGGGAATCCATTAATACGATTGTAGTTATAAAATGTCCGGATTTCAGGATCATACCGGACAAATCCGCCATTGATGGCCAGTAATAAATAACCGGAAGGCGATTCGTCAATATCCAGGATATAATCATTTATTAGATTGGAATTATGGCTGTCGAAATTAGCAAAGTTATCATTTTGCAGATCGTAAAGAAACAATCCGCTTCCGGTTGAACCAAACCATATCCGTTTTTTCCGGTCTTGAAAACAAACCATCATCCGATTGCTTCCCAACCGTATATCTTTTGTGTCTTCTACAAAGTAAGATTTGAGAGCGCCTGTATTTAAATTATGTTTAAATACACCATTTGAAGTAACGAACCAGCAATTATGTTCATGATCAATCAGCATATCCGATATATACCTGTTTACGCTTGCATCATTTTCAATTAAAAGGCGAAAGGTCTCTGTTGTTTTGTCGAAAACCGCGACACCACGGTGAGTTGCCAGTAATAACAAATTTTCTACCGGCACAATTTTTCGTATATTATTGTTATGTAATGAATTAGCATCAGAAGAATTGTGCATGAAAGTCCGAACATTTTTTGTTTTCAAATCCATTTTATTCAAGCCTCCGAGTAATGTTCCAATCCAAAGTACTTGCTGTTCTTCATCCAGATAAAGACTTTGCGTTACATTCGAGGAGACAGACCCGGCTCCTTTCTGAAAAGCCATGAATTTATTCTCTTTTTTAGTAAAGAAATTTAACCCTCCTCCTTCCGTACAAATCCATAGATTTTGTTGTGAATCTTCTACTATTTGTCCCAGGACAGAAGAATTCAGTTGATCGTCACGAGTATCATTCGGGTAATAATAGGTAAAAAACTCATATTCCTCATTAAAAATATTGACCCCACCAAAATAGGCTCCGATCCACAGCGTCCCCTGGTGGTCTTTCGTAATACACCAGACCGAAGAATGGCTCAAACTATAACTGATATGCTCCTGATGGTCAACATAACGCATCGTTTGCATATTGTTATCCAGAATATTAATCCCTTTGAATGTTGCGATCCAGTGATTGCCTTGCGAATCTTCACAAATATCTCTTACATAATTATCAGAGAGAGAAGCCGGATTACCCGGTGCATAGCGGTAATTGACCATGTTTCCGTTACGGTCCATTTTGTAAAGACCATTGTATTGAGTTGCAACCCAGGTATTTTTTTTGGAATCTTCATATACCTTAATCACATGTTCATTTGACAAAATCTGCAGTATTTTTTTATTCTTGTCAATAACAAACAAACCTGAAGAATTTGTTCCGATATAAAGTTCTCCATTGGATGTTTCAAAAGCGCAAGAAATTTGAAGTCCAATATCATCAAAAGTAAAATATTCCGCTATATTCCCATTATGACAGGATAAAATTTCAGACGATAAACATATCCACAGATTGCTTTTTCCGTAAACAATAGCTTGTACATCATCCGTTACAAGGGTTTTAAACTTTTCTGTCCGTAAATCAAATGCTGATACGGCAAATTTACAATGGACATAGATATGTCCGTTCCTATCCCCGCAAATAGACCGTATATTATTACTGAAAATACTGGTAGAATCACCTTTCACAGGTCTAAAAACAGAAATAGAATGTCCGTTATAACGATTAAGTCCATCCTGAGTTCCAATCCACATCATGTGAAACTCATCCTGATAAATACATTTCACGGTCGATTGGGACAGACCGTTCTCCATATTCAAATGAGTGAAGTGTATATCCTGCGCATAGACAGGATATATACCCGACGTCCATAGAATTAACAGAATCAATAATGATCTCATTTAGGTGAATTTTTGAAATTACTTCTATACAAAGTAAACATATTTAATGATAAAATACAATAGGATGCGTTACACACAAGGCATGAATGTATGATATTGAAATTAATATGAACAATATTGCTATAAATAAACAATATATCCATGTTTCTTTGCATGCTGAATAAACAACACATCATGGTATATATGCGAATAAAGATGAAACACTGTAATCCAATCAATCAATGTCTTATAGGTTCGTTGATAACAGCGCCTTTGGCAATGCAGGCACAACAGCAGGCTGTAAATCTCCCGAATATTATTATCCTGCTAACCGATGATATGGGCAAGGAATGTATCGGCAGTTATGGTAGTACTTATCAAACACCTAATATCGACAAACTGGCAGAAGAAGGTATCCGTTTCAATTACGGTTTTGCACAGCCGTTGAGTACGCCGAGCCGCGTACAGTTAATGACCGGCAAGTATAATTATAAAAATTATGTAGAATTCGCTTATTTAGACCCACATCAAAAAACATTTGCTCATTTGGCAAAAGAAGCCGGTTACGAAACTGTTATCGCCGGAAAATGGCAGTTGGGTGCGAATAACAAACTTCCGGCTTATTTTGGTTTTGATCATCATTGCCTTTGGCAGCTGTCTTATTCACGGGCTGACGGAGAACGTTATGCGAAGCCATTAATCGAAAAAGACGGGCTTCCCCTTTCTGCAACCGATGATCATTACGGTCCGGACATTTTTGTCGATTATTTGCTGGATTTTATTAATGCCGACAGACAGCGCCCGTTCCTTATTTATTATCCGATGGTATTGGTACATGATCCTTTCCTGCCAACACCCGACAGTAAATCATGGCAAGACGATACCCTTGTCCGGCATCAGAAAGATACGGCCAATTTCAAGGACATGGTAGCATATACGGACAAGATTGTAGGGCAAATTATCGCTAAATTGAAACAAGAGGGTTTATACGACAATACATTAATTATTTTCACAGGTGATAATGGTACCGGACAACGAATTGTTACGCCGATGCGTGACGGCACATTGGTAAAAGGCGGAAAAGGTCAGACTTTGGACCGTGGCGTGCGTGTCCCTTTAATTGCCCGCTTTGGAAACCGGCAATTGAAACAAAAAAATACAGATGATTTGATTGATTTTACGGATATTCTTCCTACCATAGCAGAAGTTGCCCAAATAGAGGTGCCTGTTTCTTGGGATACGGACGGACGTAGTTTTCTGCCACAGATAAAAGGAGAAAAAGGAAATCCACGGGAATGGATATTCTCCCATTACAATCCTATACAATCTCCGCAAGCAAACCAGTATTCAGCCCGTTCTTTCCGTGACCACCGCTACCGGCTTTATCACGACGGACGTTTTTATGATGTTTCAATTGACCCGGAAGAAATGAATCCTATTGAAACAGGAACCGGATCGATAGAGGCGGAAGCTGTAAGAAAACGGTTTCAAAGGGAACTTGACAAGCTACCGTCTTGGAAACCAGGAGACCTCGGTCAACCTAAACACATATTGCCGGGTTATGAACCCGGCAAAACCAAAGTGATAACAACAAATGAACAATAATTTATATAGTGTAAATAATGAAAAAAATTGTGTTTATATTGATAACTGTAAGTATTCTATGTTCTGCTTCAATGTTTTCGGCACCTCGTACCGACCAGAAGAAAATGAAGAAGATTGTGGACGAAGCATTGGCGTTTTCTGCCAAACAATCCATGCTTATGTATGAAATCATGAAAGATAAAAAAGGTCTGCTGCCCCGGTCGACTGACGAGAACGGATTGGTGACATGTATCCCTCATTGGTGGAGCAGTGGTTTTTACCCCGGTACCTTATGGTATATTTATGAATATAGCAAAGATCCAAAAATCCTTGCTGCTGCTGAAGAAATGACATCCCGTCTGGAAAAAGAACAATACACGACCGATAATCATGATATAGGTTTCATTATTAATTGCAGCTATGGAAATGGGTATCGTTTAACGGGTAACGAAAGCTATCGTAAAGTTCTTGAAAATGCAGCAGAATCACTGAGTACCCGCTTCTTGGAAACAGTTGGCTGTACCCGTTCATGGAATGATCGGAAATGGCAATTTTCTGTAATTATAGACAATATGATGAACCTTGAATTATTGACACTTGCTTCTTCTTTAACAGGTGATAACCGGTTCTATACTATGGGAAAGTCTCATGCCGATAAGACAATGGAAGATCATTTCCGTCCCGACGGTAGTTCATATCATGTGGTCAGCTACGATTCCTTGTCAGGGAAAACGATCAACCGTGTAACCCATCAGGGGACCAGTGATGAATCGGCATGGTCACGTGGGCAAGCTTGGGGCTTATATGGATTTGTAATGATGTATCGCCAGACAGGAGACCGAAAATATCTCAATCATGCTGTGAAGATCGGAAAGTTTATCCTGAATCATCCCAGACTTCCCAAAGACAAAATTCCCTATTGGGATTTTGATGCGCCAAATATTCCAAATGAAGACCGGGATGCCTCTGCAGGAGCTATCATGGCTTCGGCTTTTGTAGAATTGAGTACTTATGTGACCGGTGAACTTGGGGAACAATTTTTAGCGTTAGGAGCACATCAGATATGCTCTTTAGCATCTCCGGTCTATCGGGCCAAATTAGGCGCAAACGCCAATTTTATCATCATGCATTGTACCGGATTTGTAGCAAAACAATACGAAATTGACGCCCCGCTTGCATACGCAGATTACTATTTTATAGAAGCGTTGATACGCTACAAACGTCTGTTGGAAGGACTTCCCGTTGTAGATGTATATACGGCTTATTCCGAAAATCCTGACAGGGCTTTATGGCTCAGTACAATGGAACGTATCGCACGCCCGTTATTGACAAGTATGAGCAGACACGAATTGAAGAAAAATATGCCCGTGGAATCTAATGCCGAAGATATGCAAAAACGTCGTGATGTCACCCATCTGGAAGCGATCGGACGATTAATCACGGGGATAGCTCCCTGGTTGGAATTAGGTCCTGACTCATCAATAGAGGGTCAATTAAGAGCTAAATATATTGACTTGGCAATCCGCTCTATCCGCAATGGAGTCAATCCGGAAAGTCCCGATTATCTGAATTTCAATCAAGGACGCCAACCGCTTGTTGACGCAGCATTTTTAGCGCATGGACTACTTCGGGCGCGAACGCAACTGTGGGAAAAGTTGGATAAAACAACACAGGATAGGATAATTAAAGAATTAAAATCATCCAGGATTATACAAGCTTCCGAAAGCAATTGGTTATTTTTTTCAGCTATGGTGGAAGTTGCACTGAAAGAATTCGATGGAGATTGGGAATATAATCGTGTAAAATACGCATTAGACAAACACAAAGAATGGTATAAAGGCGATGGTTGGTATGGTGACGGAACGGAATTTCATCTTGACTATTACAACAGCTATGTAATACAACCGATGATGATTGAGGTCCTTTCCATATTGAAAAAATATAAATTACCGGATGCGGATTTCTATGAAATTGAAGCTGCCCGTTACGCTCGCTATGCAGCTCAACAAGAACGCATGATCTCTCCGGAAGGTACTTATCCGGTAATCGGAAGATCGCTGGCTTATCGTTTCGGAGCGTTCCAGGCATTATCTGATGCTGCATATAGAAATATGCTACCGGATAATGTATCGCCGGCACAAGTCCGAAGTGCATTGACAGCTTTAATCAACCGGCAGATCAATGCTGCTCCGGGCACTTTCGATGAACAGGGTTGGTTAAGAGTCGGCTTTGCAGGCCACCAACCGTCAATAGGGGAAGGCTATATTTCCACGGGAAGTCTCTATTTATGTTCCGGAATTTATATAGCCTTGGGGATTCCGCCATCTGATCCTTTCTGGACGTTACCGTCCGAAGAATGGACTTCTAAAAAGGCATGGAACGGAATAGACATACAAACAGATAAAGCGCTAAAAACAATAAAATAAAAAATACAGTAAAAAAAATCAATCTCTATAATTTATGGAAAACATGAAGTCAAAAATAATCTTGTTTACACTCTCCCTTTTTTTCGGGAGTTTGTTCGGTACGGTTTTTTCCCAAAACAAAACCATTACAGGTATTGTTTCGGACAAAAACGGGCCAATGGAATGGGTCAGCGTAGGTGTAGTCGGTACAACGACCGGAGTAGTTACGAGCAAAGCCGGGAGCTATTCCATCAATGCTCCTCTCGGAGCTACGCTTAAATTTGCCTACTTGGGTTATGAAGATCACGCGGAAGTAGTGAGTCGTAGCAATGTAATCGATGTAACGATGACAGAAATTGCACAACTGATAGATGAATTTGTAGTTATCGGGTATGGTGTTCAACGAAAAAGCGACCTGACCGGATCCGTAGCCTCCATTAAAGCAGATGAACTGAGTACATTTCCCTCTTCCAGTGTTTCGGAAATGTTACGAGGAAAAGCGGCTGGTGTGAGTGTTACCTCCAGTACGGGTCGTCCGGGATCATCTCCCGCTATTCTAATCCGGGGGAAGCGGTCTCTGACAGGAGGAAACGAACCTTTATTTATTGTTGACGGCACTCCTATTGATAAAGACGGGTTTGCAAGTATTAACAATACTGATATTCAATCAATTGAAATACTTAAAGACGCGGCAGCACAAGCGATTTATGGGGCGCGGGCTGCGAATGGAGTAGTTCTTGTCACCACTAAAAGAGGTAATAAAGGGGAAGTTCGGATAGACTTTGATGCATATCTTGGTGAGCAGCGTTTATGGAAAAACTTCGATTTTTACAACGGAGAAGAGTTCTACCAGTTACGGAAAGAGGCTATCCGGACTGAAATCGGACGGATGCCTGTAGATGTACACGAAGTGCTACAGGATGAGATCATGGAAAAAGCCTATGCAAACAAACAGTTTACAAACTGGGAAGATCTGATGCTAAAACCGGCTCTGATACAAAAATATGACATGAGTGTACGGGGAGGCGGGGAAAATACACGGATTGCAGCAGGTTTTGGATTTTACGATCAAGTAGGTATGGCGCCTAAATCGGGTTATACCCGCGGGAATATGCGCTTAAATATTGATTATGATATAAATAAATACATTAGTTTAGGAATTAACTCTTCATTTGCCCGTTATAAAACGAGAATAGAAGATGGTCGTTTTAACGAATACATTACCCGCCCTCCTTTGGGAAACCCTTACGACGAAAACGGGAAGTATACACCTTACATTAATTCATCCTTGGACGTAAATCCGTTATTTGCAGCAGAAAATGCAAGCAGAGAGATTGTTGCAGACAATTACAAAATCAATACATTTATTGATGTCAAACCTTTCGCCGGATTTTCATACCGTCTGAATGCATCCATGTATAGTAATTTTGCCGAAGAAGGCAACTACAGAAACAAAGATTATCCTGGTGGCGGAGCGAGTGGTTCCTTAAGTAATCTGAAAAAAGATGATTATCTGATCGAAAATATCATCAACTATATGATTCCCATAAAGCATAAAGATCATCGTTTAAACCTGACACTCGTTCAGAGTTATGATTATGAACTACACAAACAAATGTCCTATTCAGCCAGCAGTGTTCCGGTTGATTTTGATTGGAATATGCTGCTTGATGGTAAAATAACAGGAATAGGTCGTGAATATATAGACCGCAAATTGCTTTCTTTTATGGCAAGGACTCAGTATAATTTTATGGAAAGATATTTACTGACAGTATCTTGGCGTCGTGACGGATCTTCCGTTTTCGGCAAATCAAACAAATGGGGTGATTTTCCTTCTATTGCACTCGCATGGAGAATCATTGACGAACCTTTCATGAAAATGGACCGGTTATCAAATTTGAAATTAAGGATTAGTTACGGACAAGTAGGGAATCAAGCCATTGCACCTTATAAAACTTTGGGAGGAACCATTAGTCAGGAAATGCTTTTCGGAAATGTGCTGGAAGTGGGATATCTGCCCAATTCCGAATTATCGAATCCAAACCTGAAATGGGAAACAACCGCTTCGGCAAACATTGGCCTTGATTTTGGTCTTTTTTCCGATCGTTTATATGGTTCTGTAGAGTATTATAATACAACAACAACCGACCTGCTGGTTGAAAGAAGTATAAATAGTTCGCTGGGATATACCACGATGTACGACAATTTGGGAAAAACGAGAACACAAGGTTATGACATCTCATTGAATGCAGATATTATCCGTCAAAAAGAGCTTCAATGGAGTGTTGGCGTTAATTATTCCTATTCTCAGAATGAAATCATAAGGATCAATGATAAAGTTGACGAATTCGGAAAATCGGTGAATGATGAAAATATGCAGTGGTTTGTCGGTCATCCGATTGATGTCTATTATGATTATGTGTTTGACGGAATTTATCAGTATTCGGATTTCGATGAAATACAAAATCCGAATACCGGTGCAATAAGTTATGTTCCGAAGAACATCTTTGATTCGGATAATGATGGTATCGCTGATAAGCCTTTAATACGTCAGGACACATACCAGCCGGGGTCTATCAAAGTAAAGGACGTAAATAATGATGGTAAAATAGATGCGGAAGATCGATCTATTATTCACAGAGATCCCGACTTTATCGCTTCCATATCCACAAGCCTGAATTACAGAGGATTTGATTTCTTTCTTGATTTTTACGGCGTATCCGGAGCAAAAGGAATGAATCTCGCACTGAATAGCGGTAATTACGGAGGTTCTCTTCAAGGGAAATTGAATGGTATGAAGGTCAATTATTGGACTCCAGAAAATCCTTCGAACGAATTTCCACGGCCTATTTTCAATAGTAATACCTTATACTTCAAGACAATTGCATACCAGGATGCATCCTATTTACGCCTGAGAACAGTATCTTTGGGTTATACTTTACCGCAAAAGATAAGTATGAAAGCGGGTATGCAAAGATTACGAGTGTATTGCACAGGAACAAATCTACTCACGTGGACAGATTTCAGGTCTTATAGTCCGGAAGTTATGCCGGGAGGAAACCCGGAAGGCATAAATGGTACAACACCATCCGGTTATCCCGAATCCCAACAATTCATTTTTGGTTTGAATGTATCATTTTAAAAATCATTAAATAAATGTATCTCATGAAAAATATTAAATACATATTCATTTTAACAATCATAGGCCTTTTTGTCTCTTGTACCGACATTTTGGACGAAAAAATGAAGGTACAGGTAAGTGCAGACTATCTATATTCGACACCGGACGGATTGAACCGAGTCGTAACTGCCTTATATAGTGAAGAACGTACTCTCTCGCAAAAAAACAACAGTGAATTGATGGCTGTTCAAATGCTGGACTATTCGACAGACTTAATGACGTTCCGGGCAGGGTCAGCGACGGCATTAGCTCGGTTAGACAATCTGACAGCAGATTTCTCCACAGTTGGAAACTTCTGGGCGCATTATTACAATATCATTGGTAAAGCCAATGAAGTTGTTTCTGCCGCTGAAAACATGGGAGTGGAAGATGACATAGTAAACAAAGCCTGGGCGGAAGCGAAAGTATTTCGTGCCCGAAGCTATTTTGAATTGTTAAAACGTTTCGACAGAATTTATCTCAATACGTTTTCAACAAATTACACGAATCTGGATCGTGTCTTTACTCCGGCTAAACAAGAAGATGTTTATACCCTGATCAATCAGGACCTGACAGATGCGATGGCCGTCTTGGACTGGAAAGTGCCATCTTCCTCTTCGGGAACATCCTATGGCCGGTTTACGAAAGCAGTTGCGAAACATATTAAGGCGCAAGTGGCAATGTGGCAGAAAAATTGGGATGAAGCAATCGCCCAATGTGATGATATCATATCCTGTCCAGATTATGGTTTACTGGATAAGAGAGGAAGTGTTTTCGAAGGAGCAGACCTGAACAATAAAGAAGTTTTATGGACTTACCAATATGCCAACGACATCGGAGGCGGTGGTGTCATTGTGGACGGTAGTTTTGTAGGTCACCGCATGTCATTGATCACAACTCCCAATTACAAGAAAGTGAATGGCTTGGGTTCTTTCCTTGCTGAACATGGCGGATATGGATGGGGACGTGTTTATCCCAATCAATACTTGTTAAACCTCTATGATAAACAAAAGGATCATCGTTACTCAGAATACTATAAACATGAATGGTATTACCTCGACCCTGAAATTTTACCTGCCGGGAAAAATTTAGGAGACGTTGCAACTGTGGATAATTCGTTATATTTGGAATGTTTACACCCAATGACCCGGAAGTATTTCGACAAATGGACCAATGCCGATCTTCCGTCACGTAACAACAGCTTCAAAGACATCATCATCTACCGCCTGGCGGAAACCTATCTGATGGCTGCAGAAGCTTATTATCATCGCGACGGAAGCTCCAGCTCCAAAGCCATCGAATACTATAATCAAACATGGGAACGTGCTGGAAATGACAAGTTCACGGGCATACTTACCTTGAATTTATTGTTGGATGAATATGCACGGGAATTATGCTTTGAAGGCCACAGATGGGCATTATTAAAACGTCTGGGGATTCTTGAAGAACGTGTAAAAAAATATGAAGGTGATACCACAGCCGAAGATCCGAAACTAACTGCCGATGTTGCGTTAGCCCGTAAAAATTTCAAGTATTATCATTGGTACTGGCCGATTCCACAATCGGAG
The DNA here is from genome assembly GCA_031289145.1 of Dysgonamonadaceae bacterium. Classification (GTDB taxonomy): domain Bacteria; phylum Bacteroidota; class Bacteroidia; order Bacteroidales; family Azobacteroidaceae; genus Azobacteroides. The sequence continues at coordinate 41,471 of JAITQA010000083.1, forward strand.
GTTGACCAGATGGGAAAAGAAAATTTTCCGCAGAATGAAGGTTACTGATCTGCTGAAAATACATTTTTACATTTACATTAATAGCATGAAAGACAATGAAAAAAACAGGTATTGTACTTATTATTTTATTTATTTTAACCGCTTGTACTCAAAAAGTAGAAATTACCGATCGGCCGTCCACTTTTTGTAATCCGCTCAATTTGGATTATGGATGGGGAAATATGAAACTGGAAAAGAAAGGCCGTCATTCAGCGGATCCTGTAATCGTGTTATTTAAGGATAAATATTATTTGTTTGCAACCATTGATATGGGAGGCTATCGTGTTTCCGATGATCTGATACATTGGGAGAATATCTTTTTTGAACAGGACATTTACGACAAAGCGTTGGCAGGGGATCATTATCTGGCTCCTGCAGTTGCAGCCGATTCGAATTATATCTATATGATCAATTATAGTCGTAAAAGAGAATATCCTACCACTCATGTCATCCGGACGTCCGATCCGATAAGCGGTAAATGGCAAATCTGCGGAGAAGTCAAACGGATTACCGATCCCTGTATTTTCATTGATAACGGGCGTTTTTATGTATACCATGGTTTAGGATCGGATAACCCTACCCGGGTCTTTGAAATGGATTCGGAAACCTTCACTGAAATTCAGGGGACAGAAGTCCGATTGCGAGATTCAATCAAGGATGTTACGCTCTGTAAGGCCGGTTATCATTTCGGGCGCAGGGAACTTACCGATGAGATCGAAGCGCCTGATTGGTTCAACAGATTCCAATGGTTACCTTGTCCGGAAGGGGCGTGGATTGTAAAAAACAACAACAAATATTATCTTCAATATGCTACTCCGGGTACCATTTGCAACTGGTACTGTGATGTAGTCATGGAAGGAGATAGTCCTACCGGCCCTTTTACCGAAACACCGTACAATCCTCTTTCTTTGAAAGTTGGAGGATTTATCAGTGGCGCCGGTCACAGCTGTGTCTTTCAGGATAAATACGGGAACTGGTGGCAAATTACGACGATGTGGGTAGGTACACACGATCCCTTCGAAAGGCGATTGGGACTATTCCCCGTATCGTTCGATGCTGAGGGACGGATGACTACACACACTGTATTCGGCGATTATCCTATACGCATGCCTCAGCGCAAATTTGATCCGGAAAAAGAATATACTGCCGGATGGTGGATACAATCATACAAAAAAACATGTGTGGCATCTTCTTCTTTAGATGGATTCGGTCCTGATAATGCAACTGATGAAAATGTGCGAACCTGGTGGTCGGCCAAAACCGGTAAACCGGGAGAATGGTTGGTGATGGTTTTAGGAAAGAAAGTAAACATACGTTCCATTCAGATTAATTTTGCGGAACAAGATTATAACGCCGACAGAATAGAAGGGGAAGATTATCATGCCTATATTTTATATGTGTCGGAAGATGGTAAAAATTGGAAAAAAACTATAGATAAAAGCCTGAATAAAAAAGCAGTTCCACACGACTATATTGAGTTTGATAAATCGGTTGAAGCGGCTTATGTAAAAATAGAAAACATTCATGCAGCAGAAGGCGGTAAATTTGCCATACGAGATATGCGGGTGTTCGGGAATGGAGGAGGTTCCGCTCCTAATCCGATAACAGACCTTCAGGTAATACGTAATTACGTGGATGATCGTTTTGCAAGCTTATCATGGACACAATCCGATCAGGCCGACGGTTATATGGTACACTTCGGCTATGCTCCCGATTTTCTGAATCAGTGCATACAGGTGAAAGGAAAAGATAAAAACAATTTGACTCTGCATGTCCTGATCAGTGGGCAGCCTTATTATTACAGGGTGGATGCCTATAATGACAGTGGCATAACGAAAGGGCAACAGGCAAATGAACACTACTAAAATCATTGTTTTACTATATGTTGTTTTGTTTACAGGCAATACAATAGATGCACAGATAACCTCGGAACAAACCGACCGTGAATACTGGCTACAGAAGATGCTCACAATGGTTGATCCGGTAATACGTAATCTAAGTGAAAATACACTCCGTGAAAATATTCCAATCGGAAAATCTTCAGTTGCGATTGCCGGTTCCAGAGAGTTTATCACTCACATGGAATCCGTTGGCCGAACATTTGCCGGTCTTGCTCCCTGGTTGGAATTAGGGACTGACACTACTCGCGAAGGAATGTTGAGAGAAAAATATATTGCGTTGTGCTGTAAAGCTCTCAGCAACTCGGTTGATCCTTCTTCTCCCGATTATTTCAATAGTACTGCAACCCGTCAGATACTGGTAAACAGCGCTTTCCTTATCCAAGGACTCTTCCGTGCTCCAAAACAACTTTGGGATAATCTGGATACACTGACTAAACAACGACTGGTAGAGCAGTGGAAATCAACCAGGACAATGGTTCCAGGGAACAATAATTGGTTGTTATTTTCTGCCATGATAGAATGTGGATTGAAAGAATTCGGTGGGGAATGGGATTTTAAAATAGTGAAAAAAGCGGTGGATTCTCACTGGGAGTGGTACAAAGGAGATGGGATATATGGCGATGGAGACGAATTTCATTTTGATTATTATAACAGTTATGTAATTCATCCCATGTTGAAGCAGGTACTTGAGATCGCGCGAAAATATGAACCGGAATATGAAACTTTTTACAAATCGGAATTAATCCGTTTTACCCGTTATGCCGGTATTCAGGAACGAATGATAGCGCCGGATGGGACATATCCTGTTATCGGACGTTCCATTACTTATCGTTTGGGAGCATTTCAGGTATTGGCACAGGCTGCACAAGAAAAAATCCTTCCCTCCTCTGTTTCAGAAGGACAAGTTCGTGCAGCATTGACCGCAATCATCCGGAAACAGTTAGAATTTCCGGGCACTTACGACAAAAATGGTTGGCTGACAATCGGACTCTGCGGCGAACAAACGGAATTGGGCGACGCATATCTTTCTACTCCTTGTCTTTACCTTTGCTCTTTGGTATTCCTGCCATTAGGATTGAGAGCGGATGATGCTTTCTGGACATCTCCTGCTGAAGAATGGACCAGTGTAAAAGCATTTTCAGGCAAACCGGTTTCGCTTGATAAATTTCTCAAAGAATAAACGCATAAAATAGTATTCATCTGATTAAACATTTCTGAAATGAAAAAGATATTATTGCTGACCGGTATATTGCTGGTTGCAACCTCACCGGTAGCCCAACAAACCTTTTCTCCGGAATTGAAGTCGGCTTCAATTACCGATGTCTGTAATGCCGTAGCTGATTGGCAGATTGCGAACATGGATTCTGTTAAACACAATCCTTTGGACTGGACCAACGGCGCGCTTTACCGGGGAATGGTCGAATGGGCAAAAACGATAGATAACTCCAAGTATTTCGATTTTGTAGCGACCATCGGTAAAACCCACAATTGGAATGTATGGCAACGGGTCTATCATGCCGACGATATTTGTGTTGGACAAGCATACATTGAATTATACCGCCGTTTGGGAGACAAAAAAATACTTCAATCTACCTTGGAACGCGCTTTTTATGTGGCGAATCATCCTTCAGAAGCGCCTTTAAATAAACTTGATCCGGTCGGAAAAGATGAACGCTGGTCGTGGTGTGATGCCCTTTTTATGGCTCCTCCAATCTATGCCGCCTTATACACAATAACGGGAGAAGAAGTCTATGTGAGTTTTATGAATACCGAATATAAAGTATGTGTTGATTCTCTTTATGATTCTGATGCAAAGCTATTCTATCGGGATATTAAACGCATTCCTTTGCGGGAACCGAATGGAGCAAAGCAATTCTGGGGACGCGGAAATGGCTGGGTATTCAGTGGTTTGCCGCTGATCATCGAAAATTTGCCGGAAAACTATCCCATGCGGAATTATTATATCAAACTATTTAAGGAAATGGCCGTCAGCATACTGAAAACTCAAGATCACAATGGAGCATGGCATTCCAGTCTACTGGATTTGGATAATTATCCCTTGCCTGAGAACAGCGCTTCAGCTTTTTTCTGTCATGGATTTGCTTGGGGTATCAATAAAGGATATCTGGATGCAAAAGCATACCGACCGGCGCTTGAAAAAGGGTGGAAATCGCTGGTGAAATATGTAAATAACGAGGGGAGATTAGGCTATATCCAAGCTGTCGGAGCTGCTCCCAACGAAAGTGTCGGAGAAGAATCAACGGATGTCTATGGAGTTGGCGCTTTTCTACTGGCCGGAAGCGAACTTTACCGGATGACGGTAGCAAACGGAAAATGAATAAAAAAATTTTAAAAACCGGATTATAAAATGTACTTTTGTAAGGTATTTTGAAAAAACAAACGTACATGGTTCATTTCTTTTTGCCTGTCTATCGGTTTTTCAAGAAGCAAAAACCATTATTATACTGCCTTTTATGTCTTCTCACCGGGCTATTTGCGTACCAAGCCTTGCAAATCCGGTTTGTAGAAGACATCAACAGTTTCATGCCTAAAATGAAGGATTCGGAAAATATCAATGCCGTTTTCAAAAATAGCAAAGTCAAAGATAAAATCGTCCTGCTGTTCTCGTCCGGAAATAAAAAGGAACCGGCCACTCCGGACGATTTGATTGCAACAAGTGAAGCTTTTCTGGATTCTCTGCTGGATTCCGATGTCGGACAAACACATATCCGGAGCGTGCTGTCGAAAGCAGATGAAAATTTTACCGATAAAGCCTGCGACTATGTAACGGAAAACTTGCCTGCTTTCATGGATTCTGTCGACTATGTCCGCTTAGATTCCCTGCGCTTGCCCGAAAACTTAACGAACAGGCTTCGAGAAAATTACCGGAACCTGATTTCCCCCTTGAGCCTGGTTTCAAAAAAATACATTTTTGCAGACCCTTTGGGATTGTGTTCGAACACCTTGAACCATTTCAACGATTTGCAACTGTCAGTGCAATATGCGATTTACGACGACCATATTTTTTCTGCCGACCGCGAATACCTGATTGCCTTTATCGCGCCGGTATTCGGCGCCGGTGAAATTTCGAACAACGAAGCGCTGGTCGACGCCGTTGAATCGCAGATAGACCGCTTCTCACAAATCTATCCGAATATAAAAGTTTCGTACTTCGGCGGCATACCTGTCGGCATTTACAATGCCCGTCAAATCAAGAACGATTCACTTGTCTCAATGCTGATTACCTTGGTTTTGATTTCCCTGCTCGTCTTGTTCGCTTTCCGGCGGAAATCGGCTATCCCGTTGATTCTCCTTCCGGCGATTTTCGGCGGATTATTCGCTTTAGCCCTGATGTCGCTGCTCTACGGCACAATTTCTACCATCGCCATCGGCGCCGGTTCGATAATCTTAGGTGTGACACTGAGCTATTCTATCCATGTGTTTTGCCACTCCCTGCATGCAAAATCGGGAGAACAGATTATCCGGGAACTGGCTTATCCGATGACCGTCGGAAGTTTCACGACCATCGGCGCCTTTGCCGGGCTGACCTTTGCAAGTTCCGATATCTTGCACGATTTCGGCCTGTTTTCTTGCTTTACACTTATTGGTTCCACCCTGTTTTGCCTGGTATTTCTTCCTCATTTTCTGGTTTTCAAACCGCAAAAGCAACATGCATTCATGCGAAAAATTGAGCGCATAAACGCCTATCCATTCGAAAAAAACAAATATTTACCCTTGGGAATTACGCTCCTGGCGCTTCTCTGTCTTTTCTTCTTCAACCGGGTAAAATTCAATTCGGATATGAACAGCCTGACCTTTATGCCGGACGCCTTTTCCGAATCGGAAAATGTCTTGAACACTGTTTTTCAGGGAGAATACAAGACCGTTTATTTCGTGAGCGTCGGAGATACTCCGGATGAAACTTTTTCGAATTATGCCCTGTTGAATGGACAATTAGACAGCCTGAAAGCAACCGGTTTAATCAAAGAGTCTTCCTCTGCCGCCAAACTTTGGGCGCCTCCATCGGAAAGGGAACGAAAAATCGAACAGTGGAACCATTACTGGACACCGGATAAAAAAGCCTCCCTGAAACAAAATCTGATTGAAGCAGGCAAAAAACAAGGCTTTAAGGAAGAGGCTTTCAGCGTTTTCTTTGCAATACTTGACAAAGACTATTCTCAAAAAAATTATGCGGGAAACCGTTTGCCTGAAAACGATTTATTGGCCGACTGGATAGATATGTCCGGCGAATTGCCGATGGCTATCGCCCAAGTCCGTTTATTGGAAAAAGACAAAGAAGCTGTTTATCAATATTTTACAAACTCAGACCAGCTCGTCATATTGGATAAGCCTTATTTTGCCTCCCAAATGGCGGATCTTATCCATACGGACTTCAATACCATTCTCTATATTGTATCCATCCTGGTATTTCTTTCCATCCTCATCTCTTACGGACGAATCGAAATTACACTGATTTCTTTTCTGCCTATGGCCATCAGTTGGATTATCATCTTGGGATTGATGGCGCTCTTGGGCATAGAATTCAATATTATAAATATCATCATTTCAACATTCATTTTTGGTATCGGCGACGATTTCAGCATTTTTATCACGGATGGTCTCCTCTCGGAATACAAAACCGGGAAAAAAATCTTGGACTCCCATAAAACCGCCATTTTCTTCTCGACTTTCACCGTCATAACAGGCTTAGGCGCCTTGTCTTTTTCAAAACATCCGGCCTTGTATTCTATTTCATTCACCGGTATGATTGGCATGTTGGCGGTTATATTGGTCTCTTACACGGTTCAACCGTATATTTTTCGTTTATTCATTTCCGGCAGAACGGCCAAAGGCAAATTCCCGCACACCGTCGGCAGTATGCTGGCAACCGGAATCATCTTGGGTATTTTCGCTTTGGGAAGCATTCTCCTCAGTTTTTTAAGCTATCTTTTTATCGTGATTCCCATTTCCGAAAAAAAGAAAAAAAGTTTTTTTCATGCTTTGATACATTATCTTGCAAGATTCCTGATCCGGATGACAAAAAATGAGAAAAAAGTATTTGCCAATCCTTTCGGAGAGGATTTCTCCAAACCCGGAATAATCATCGCCAATCACCAATCGGTAATTGACATACTGCAAATCCTGGCGCTACACAAAAAAATAATCATGGTGACCAAAGACTGGGTTATACATTCGCCCCTTTTCGGACGTTTAGCCCGTTACGCCGACTTTGTGGATATCAGCATCAAAGGTTTGGCGCCGGAAGCGGAAGACCGGACAAGCGACTTTATACGCCGACAAATCGGCCATTATTTGCAAACAGGCTACAGTATCGCTATTTTTCCGGAAGGTTCCCGCTCTGCCGATTGTAAAATCAGGCGTTTCCACAAAGGCGCTTTTTTTCTGGCCGGTCTGTTCAAGGCCGATATTATTCCGGTCTTACTCCACGGACAGGGACAAGTGATCACGAAAAATGACCCGTTTTACGTAAAAAACGGTATGCTGGCCTGCAAAATCCTGCAAAGGATTGCTTATGAAGATTTACAGAAAATGGGACAGTCTTACCAAATGCAATGCAAAACCATCGCCGGTATTTTCAGGAAGGAGCATGCCTTGTTTATCGCCGAAACAGACGCAATCAATCCCTATTACCGGTATAAATTGATCAAAAATTATATTTACAAAGGGCCTGTACTGGAATGGTATACCCGGATTAAGACCCGGATGGAAAAAGATTACCTGCTTTTTGAAAACCTGATACCCAAAACTGCTTGCATCTGTGACTTGGGTTGCGGGTACGGCTACTTGGATTATATGCTGGCTTTCCGTTCGGATTTGCGGACGATAACAGGCATTGATTACGATGAAGATAAAATAGATACCGCCCGGCATAACTTTTCGAATACCGGCAGCTTGAAATTCATTCATGCGGATGTTTCCAAAATTACATTGGATGCTGCAGATGTGTTCGTATTGAATGACTTTCTCCATTATTTACCGAAGAATGAACAAAATAGGATATTGAAGCAATGTTTCGGAAAATTGAATCCGAACGGCCGCATTATTATTCGCGACGGCGACAGGGAAAAAACCGGGAAACATAAGTTGACACAATTGTCTGAGGTGTTTTCGACCCGGATTTTGGGCTTTAATAAAAAAGAACATGATTTATGCTTTCTTTCTACCGAAGAAATTACGATATTTGCATCTCAAAACGGTATGTCTTTACAGATAACCGAAAACGATAAATACAGTTCGAATACAATTTACCTGCTTGAAAAAACGGTAACTTGAATATGACTATTTCAAAAAATGGATAGATATGAAGTCATCATAATAGGCAGCGGCTTAGGTGGTTTGGTGTGCGCCAATACCTTAGCGAAAGAAGGCTGTAAGGTCTGTGTGCTGGAGAAAAATGAAACATTCGGCGGTTGTCTCCGCTCCTATAAACGGAGGGGAGGGATAATGGATACCGGTATCCATTATGTAGGCTCTTTAGACAAGGGACAGATTTTGAATCAGTACTTCAGGTACATGGGAATATTGGATAAATTGAAATTAAAACGCTTAGACGAAGATGGATACGATATAATCAATTTGATGGGAAAGGAATATAAACATGCGATGGAACATGAAAATTTCATAGAAACCCTGTCCCACAGTTTTCCGGGAGAAAGCCGGAATATCCGGAATATCGTCTATAAATTCAAAGAAATAGGCGATTTGATTAGTCTTGACACGCTCAGGAATCACAGTAAATTCTCGACCTCAGTATTACCCTATTTCAGTATCTCGGCTGCCGATTTTCTGAAAAAAAACACAAGCAATGCCAATCTGAGAAATGTAATTGCCGGTACCACTGTCTTGTGTGGCGGAGAAGAGGAAAATACCGCTCTTTATACCTTTTCTACCATTGTAAATTCAAATATCGAAAGCTCCTACCGCTTTGTCGATGGAAGCCAGCAAATAGCGGATTTATTGATTGCAAGTATCCAAGCGCATGGCGGTGTCGTCCGCAACAATGCGAAAGTCAGCCGACTGATAATGAACGGAGAAAAAATTACTGCTGCGGAAATCAATCATGAGGAACAGATAGAAGGAGATTATTTTATCTCCGACATTCATCCTTCGACCGTTTTCGAGATGCTTGACAAAACAAAAATAATCAAAAAAGCGTATATTTCCCGCATTAACTCCCTGAAAAATTCGATGGGTTTCTTTACCCTGAGTCTCATCCTGAAAGATAATTCCTTTCCTTACCTGAACAAAAATTTTTATTATTACGAAGAGAATAACCCCTGGGTAAAAAGCGATTATGCGGCAAGAGGTTTACGGAAAATTCTTTTCAGCACTTCACCTTCATCCGATTCCGGACTTTATGCAAAAGTAGCCCAAGTGTTAGAACCCATGTATTGGCATGAAGTGGAAAAATGGGAAGCTACTTCAGTCGGAAAAAGAGGGGAATCCTACAAGGAATTTAAGCAGGAAAGAGCCGAAAAATTGATTCAATACCTCGAACAGTTTCATCCTGGAATCAAGGAGTCGATAGTGGATTATTCTTGTTCCACACCTCTGACTTACCGTGATTATACGGGAACAAAACAGGGTTCGGCTTACGGGATAATCAAAGACTACAACAATGCACTGATTTGCCTCTTGCCTTGTCGTACCAGAGTGCCCAATCTTTTTATCACAGGGCAAAACAATAATGTGCACGGCATGTTAGGCGTATTCTTAACTGCCATGTACACCTGCGCCGAATTTACAGGAACGGAATACCTGACAAAAAAAATAGCAAATGCATAAAAAAAAGAAAAAATTGTGGAAAAGGATAGGGACAACGCTGCTGATAATGGCGCTTGTTTGGATTGTCGGCGGCTATCTTTTGTCCTTGTGGCTGCATATTTCTCCTCCTGAAGTAGAAGATACAAATCAAATCCTTCTCAAAGAACCTGTTGTAGCCGAAACAGGAGAAAGTGTTTTCAATAACTGCTTCCTGCGACAAAGTGATTCGGGATTGTGGGAAATATATCTCGAAGGGCAAGCGTTTGAGCGGGGCATCGCAGCCGGGAAATTGGAAAAAGAGTTGCTGGCATATCAGGAAGACGTCTTTGTTTCTCAAATAAAAAAAATAATTCCGTCGGATTTTTACCTGCTGTTTTTGCGAAATTTTATCGGATTTTTCAACCGGAACTTAGCCAATCATGTCCGGGAAGAATACAAAGCGGAAATTTACGGCATCTCTCTTTCGTGTACGCACACTTACGATTTTATCGGAAGCCCTTACGAGCGTCAACTGAATTATCATGCGGCGCACGACCTGGGACATGCCATGCAGGATTACATGCTGGTCGGTTGCACCTCTTTCGCCGCTTGGGATGCGGCCACAGAAGATTCCTCTTTGCTGATTGGTCGGAATTTCGATTTCTATGTCGGCGATGATTTCGCAAAAAACAAAACCGTACTTTTCTGCGCTCCCGACAGCGGCTATAAATTTGCTTCCATCGCTTGGGCAGGTATGACGGGCGTGCTTTCCGGTATGAACGAAAAAGGCCTGACCGTGACCATCAATGCAGCCAAATCGACAATGCCATTGTCTTCTGCCACACCCATTTCCATCCTTTGCCGCGAAATACTGCAATACGCATCCAACATCGAAGAAGCCCGGGCGATAGCCGGGAAAAGACAATTGTTCGTCAGCGAATCAATATTGGTTGGTTCGGCGAGCGACGGCAAGGCGGTCCTCATCGAAAAATCGCCCGACAAGATGGGCATGTTCACAAGTCAAGGTAATTATTTGATTTGTGCCAATCATTTTCAAAGCGAAACATTTGAAAATGATGAACGGAATAACGAAAATATCCATACCTCGGACAGTCCTTACCGTCAGCAAAGAATGGAAGAACTCATCAGGAAAAATATTCCCCTGAATCCTGTAAAAACAGCCGACATCCTGAGAAACAGGAAAGGCATGGCCGAAAAAAATATCGGTTTCGGAAATGAAAAATCCATCAATCAGATGATGGGGCATCATTCGATTATATTTAAACCGAAACAACGACAGCTATGGGTTTCCACTTCTCCCTGGCAATTAGGACAATATGTTTGCTATGATTTGGATTCGATTTTTCAGAATCCCAATTTTTCGTCTGAAATCAGGAATATAAACCTGAGTATTCAGCCGGATACGTTTTTGAACAGCGAGCAATATGCCGGGTTTCTCTTTTACCGCGATTATGCCGGAAAATTAAAAGCGTCCATCGAAAAGAAAGAGCAGGTGAGCGAAGAAAACATCCGGAATTTTATAGCTTCCAATCCCGAATTATATTACGTCTATGAACTGGTCGGCGATTATTATGCTTCCGTCAAACAGAAAGAGACCGCCCTTGTTTATTGGCAACAAGCCTTGGCGAAAGAAATTCCGAGAATTGCCGAAAAAGAGAAAATCGAAAAAAAAATTTTGTCCGTAAGTAAAAAATAATTACCTTTATAGAATAGACACATGCAATATCATCCACAAATTCAATTCGAACCGGCAGAAACCATTCAGCGGTTTCAGGAGAAAAAATTAGCGGAAACTTTGGCATACATTGGCGCCAAGTCTCCATTCTACAAGGAACTATTTGAAAAAGAGACAATTGATATTTCCAAAATAAAAAATATTGAAGACCTGCAAGGGGTACCTACTACAGATAAGACCGACTTACAGCTGCGCAATAACGACTTTTGCTGTGTGCCGCCGGAAAAAATAATAGACATCGTAACCACTTCAGGAACACTCGGAGAGCCGGTTATTTTCGGCCTGACCGAAAATGATTTGCAACGCCTGTCCTACAATGAACGCCTGAGCTTCGATACGGTAGGCTTGACAAAAAACGATATTTTGCAACTCATGACGACCATCGACCGCCGGTTTATGGCCGGATTGGCCTATTTCCTGGGGGCGCGGGAATTGGGCATGGGTATTTGCCGCGTCGGTAACGGAATTCCGGAACTGCAATGGGATACCATCAAACGGATACATCCGACCGCCGCTATGGTGGTTCCTTCATTTATTTGTAAACTAATAGATTACGCCATACAGGAAAATATTGATTACCGAAACGCCTCCCTCCGGAAATTTGTTTGCATCGGAGAAGCGCTTCGCAAACCTGATTTCAGTTACAACACATTGGGCGAAAAAATAATCGAACAGTGGGGAAATATCAGCCTGTATTCCACTTATGCTTCCACGGAAATGCAGACTTCTTTCACCGAATGTGCGGCAGGGAAAGGCGGCCACCTCCAGCCGGAACTCATCATTGCCGAATTTCTTGACGTTGAAGGAAATCCGGTCAAACCCGGCGAGGAAGGCGAAGTAACCATCACGACCCTCGGCATAGAGGCTATGCCTCTCCTTCGTTTCAGAACCGGCGACATCGTGGTGCACCATACGGAGCCATGTGCTTGCGGAAGAAACACCGTCCGTCTGAGCAGCGTCACCGGAAGAAAAGGACAGATGGTTAAGTTCAAAGGTACAACACTCTATCCTCCTGCCTTATATGATATTATCGACAGCATTCCGGAAGTGGTAAACTATGTGGTCGAAGTCTTCCATAACGAACTGGGAACCGACGAAATTTTGATTCGCATCGGAACCAACCAAAAATCCGAACAATTGGAAAAACATATCAAAGCTATTTTCCGGGCGAAAATCCGGGTTGCGCCATCTATTGTTTTCGAATCAATTGATTACATCAACGCCATCCAATTTCCACAAACAAAAAGAAAAAGTGTTAAATTCATTGATAGAAGAGAATAAAATAGTATTTTTGTATCGTTAAATGGATTTATTTTAAATTATAATTTTATTCTTATGAAGAAAATTCTTTTTATATTTTTATTAAGTGTTACCGTTAATTGTTTTTCACAAAACGACTTAACTTCTATTCAGGAAATAAATTTCTACGGTGTTGATTTTTCTCATGCCAATCTTTTCGGTTTGGAAGAAAGTCCGGGTACCATAAAATCAGGCCTGGTCAGAATCAACGATTTGTTCATCTCCGAGATGAAAAAATACGATATCAGCAGGTATTTCAAAAAGGGAGTCCTCAATTACTGCCTGAAGGCTACTGATGAAAACAACGACAAAATAGTTGTCGGTCGATTGGTATCGGAAGCCCCGTTTGTAGAACTGTCGGAAGATGAAATAAGCGGGGTATTGGCAAGTTTGGATTGTAAAGACGGTAATGGCGTCGGTTTGGTATTTATTGCGGAGAACCTCAATAAACCGAGAAAAACGGCCTCGTATATTGTGGCTTTTTTCGATGAAAGCACAAAGCGTGTATTGTACAAAAAAAGCGTTTCCGGTAAACCGTTCGGATTCGGAATCAGAAATTTTTGGGCAGGCAGTATTTTTCAGATAATGAAGAACTGGAAATATTAATTTATCACGATAGAAAACAGGAAACATTATGAACACATCCAACACGACTTTGAATACGGTCATCGTAGGCGCCGGACCGGCAGGTCTAACCGCTGCATACGAATTGCTGAAGCAGACCACCAATCATCCTGTCGTTTTTGAGGCCACAGACAAAATTGGGGGAATTTCACAGACCGTACAATACAACGGCAACCGAATGGATATAGGCGGACACCGTTTTTTTTCGAAAAGTCAGGAAATAATGGATTGGTGGAACCGCATGATGCCTATCCAAGGCAAACCTGCTTTTGATGATATTCTGCTGGAAAACAAGGACAAACCTTATGTAATCAATGGTCCTGACCCCGAAAAGGAAGACAGGGTCATCCTTTACCGTCAGCGTGTTTCCCGGATATTTTTCCTCCGGAAATTTTTCGATTATCCGATTTCATTGAAGATGGAAACTTTCACCAATATGGGGCTTTGGCGGACGCTAAAATCCGGATTTGCCTATATTTTTTCCCAGATTTACAAAAAACCGAATGATACCCTGGAAAATTTTTATATCAATCATTTCGGAAAAACGCTTTATCAATTGTTTTTCGAAGATTACACGGAAAAAGTATGGGGTGTGCATCCTTCCAAACTCGGTGCGGATTGGGGAAGTCAACGTGTAAAAGGCGTATCAATTTCAGCTGTTGTAAAAGACATGTTGGTGAAGAAATTTTCTTCAAAAAAGGACAACAAAAAAGTAGAAACATCTTTAATTGAGCAATTCATATATCCAAAATTCGGTCCGGGACAGTTGTGGGAAATCGTGGCGGACGAAGTGCAGAAAGACGGTGGAGAAATACACCTACAGAGCGAAGTGAAAAAGATACAGATCAGCGGCAACAAAGTCGTATCGGTGGAATACGAAAAAGATGGTAAATCCGTCCGTTTCCCTTGTGATCATCTGTTTTCGACGATGCCTGTCAAAGACCTTATCGCCGCCATCGAAGGGATTGATGTTCCGACAGACGTTAAACGGATTGCCGCCGAATTGCCTTACCGGGATTTTATTACCGTAGGTTTGTTGGTGAAAAAAATGAAAATCAGTAACAAAACCAAAATAAAAACCTACAACGAACGTGTGCCGGACACTTGGATTTATGTGCAGGAACGCGACGTAAAAGTAGGCCGTTTGCAAATCTTCAACAACTGGTCGCCTTACATGGTAAAAGACTATCAAAATACGATGTGGATAGGGTTGGAGTATTTCTGCACCGAGGGTGATGAACTTTGGACGATGGACAATGAATCGTTTATAAAGATGGCTATTGACGAACTTGTGAAAATTGATGTGATTGACAAAGAAGATGTTTTAGACGCTGTCAGAATAAAAATCAAGAAAGCATATCCTTCTTATTTTGGCGCTTACTACGAATTGGATAAAGTGAAATCTTTTTTGAATACGATTGAAAACTTGTATTGCCTCGGCCGAAACGGACAACACCGCTACAACAACATGGACCATTCCATGCTTACGGCCATGGAGGCTGTGAGAAATGTCAAAGAAAACAAAACAAATAAAGATAATATCTGGGCTGTCAATACGGAAGAAGAGTACCATGAGAAGAAATAAGTGGTTTTACAGGGCGCTTGCCGGTATACAGGAATTTGTTTTGCATGCTTCGGATTTAAAGCGCTTGGCGGTATTATTATTTATTTGCTTAATAGTCAGGATTATATTCTTTTTCCTTTTGGTTCCGGGTTATATTAATTGTAACTCCGATAGTGTTTCTTATTTTGTACCGATAGATATATTTCACGGCGTCATTGACTTGTATCGCACCCCTGTCTATATCTATCTGATAAAATTTTTCGAATACCTGTCGAAAGACCATTTCGTAAACCATCTTATCCTTTTCCAGCATGCCGTTCTGTTTTTATCCATTATCCCGGTTTATTATACATTAAAAAATACGGTAAAAAACAAATACCTGTTTTTTGGGGCAACATTGTTTTACGGATGTTATTATTCCATATTTTATCAGGCCATCAATATCAATCCGGAAGGTTTGTGTATCGTCGGTTCGACACTATTGCTTTTCTTATTGACGCAGTACACTAAAAATCCGCGAAAAGATACGGCTTTTGCCATTGGATTTTTGCCTCTCATTCTGATTCTGTTGAAACCTGTTTACATACTTCTGTTGGGAGTATCCGTCGTGTTTTTTGCTGCCCGCATCCTGTTTTTTGGAAAAGAGAGACGGGCTTTGTCCTGTGGAATTTTAGGTTGGGCGCTTGCCATAACGGGAACAATCGCTTATTGCGGAATGAACAAAAAATTCAACGGGGAATTTACCATCAGTAAGGTAACATTGAATAATACATTGGCAAATATTGTAATCAGTGGAGCATACAAATCAACCGCTGATGCAGAATTTAAATCCATAATAGAGGAAACCAACAAAGAATCTTTTTATACCGCTGTTTACACCTTGAACAACGAATGGATGGACCAATATAAAGAATCTTACAAATTGACTCCCTCATACTTACACAAGACGCGGGACGTATATTATTGCTTAAATATTCCCGATACGGTTAATTTCCCCAAAGATAGAATTGATAAATTTGTAAATGAATCAGTACACACCAGGACGTATATACTCTATATGCTTAAACAATTTGGAAAATTTGTTGTGTCTTTCTATCTACTATCATTGATAATTTTGGCTGAACTGATAGTCTTGATTAGGGTCTTTTTCAAACACCGAAAATTGGCGTGGAGTTTATGTTTTAGCATATTATTCGTTATTAGTCAATATTTTACCATTTCTTTTTGTGGTATTAATGATTGGTTCCGTTTGCTTTTGCCTTCAATACCGTTTGTTTTATATATTTTCACCCAATTTTTCGATTTTGGCATAGCAATGACGGATAAAAATAAATTTGCGCTTGCAATTGCTACTTTCTCTGAGAAACAATAATTGCCGACACAAAAATAAGTAGCGAGTCTGACTCGCTACTTATTTCCCTTTAATACACCAAAAAGGGGAAATAGAATTTAATCATAAATCAATACTAATTTTCCATCAATGATCTCCCAATGTGATCCACCGCCTTTAATTTCCGACAGCTGATTTTTTTCCAATGCATCCTTTTCTAAAAGTTCAAAAATTGTTTTCATAATGTTTAATTGTTAAATGTTTAATTGTTATTTTTATAATACCATTCACGATGCAAAGTTAAAACATAAAAATCAATATATTAGTTATTTAAAAGTTATGAATTGTTATTTAATTGTTATCTTTGTAGCATAACAAGACAGTAAATCAATGAAAAATAACTATATAAAACTAATTACGTCTGTGGCGCTTGTCGCGATTTTTGTGTTGCAAGGAATGTGGCTTTATAATACCTACACGCTCCTGGAAACAGAATTTAATAAAAATTTGAGCAGCATTTTTATCAGTTCTATAGAAAAAGAAGCATACAACCGAATGGATAATCCTGTGAGAAAAAAAACTTTAGAACATAAAATAATTGACGGATATTCTGTAGAGAATAATCGCTATACAAACATAAAAGCGCTACAGGATTTCTTATATTCAGATGAATTTCCACTTTCAATGGAGGAATTGGATACGATATTGAGCGAAGATATGAAAAATTTAAAAATTCAAAACTATTCTTTATCTGTTGTGGATTCATTGGGAAACGAAAGCCGATGTATTAATCACGGCAAAGTAGGTATTTCGCCCTATATAGAAAAAATGCAATTAAGATCTGTTAATCCGCAGTATGCCGTATTAACCGTTTCTTCGCCTTACAAAATTATATTCAAAAAGATGTTGTTATTGCTTATCGGCTCACTTATATTGGCAATAGCAATCGGTTATTGTATTTTCCTACAGATAAAAATTATTATCCGGCAGGATAGGATAGCCGAAATCCGGCAGGATTTTACCTACGCCATGATTCATGACATGAAAAATCCAATTACAGCTATATTGATGGGTATCAATACCTTAAAGAGTGGCAAAATAGATTCTAAGCCGGAGATGAAAGTGCAATTTTATAAAGCCATTTCTAAAGAAGGAGAGCATATTCTTACGATTACCAA
This sequence comes from Dysgonamonadaceae bacterium, assembly GCA_031289145.1. Classification (GTDB taxonomy): domain Bacteria; phylum Bacteroidota; class Bacteroidia; order Bacteroidales; family Azobacteroidaceae; genus Azobacteroides. Next base: position 58,926 of record JAITQA010000083.1, read on the forward strand.
TAAGATATTAACCATTGCCCAATTTGAAGAAAAAAAGATTATTCTTTCCAAACGGCTAATAGATTTGACCGAATTAATTGATAATTTAACGGAAAAATACGAATTGGATACATCGAAAGAGATTCTGTTTCATGTAGAATTAAATGCTGTGAAAAATATTTACGCCGATTACGAATATATCTATGAATCTTTCAGCAATATTATTGACAATGCGGTGAAATATTCCGAGGAGAAGGTCAACATCTATATTACAAGTATCGCTAAAGACAAATTTATTCAAATCAAATTCAAAGATGATGGAATCGGGATTTCCGTCAAAGACCAAAAGAAAGTATTTGATAAATTCGAACGTGCTTCCGCTGTACAAAAAGAACAAAAGGCAAGCGGATTCGGTTTGGGATTGAATTATGTTTATCAGGTAATTACGGCACACGGCGGGAAAATTGAATTAAACAGTGAGTTGGGTTCATATAGCGAATTTATTATAAATCTTCCATACAATGATAAAATTATTACTGATTGAAGATGACACGAATCTGAGCTATATCATAAAAAGCAGCCTTGAAGAAATTATAGGCGATTACGAGGTAAATATAGCTGCGAATGGAGTGGAAGGGCTTTCCTTACTGGAAACCATTTGTCCGGATATTATTGTTTCGGATATTGAAATGCCGGGCATGAATGGAGTGGATATGGTGAAAAAGATACGCCAAACCGACGCGGAAGTTCCCATCATATTCGCGACAGGAAAAGTTTCACCGAAAGACGTTATTACCGGTTATGGGGCTGGGGCAAATTATTATGTCAAAAAACCTTTTTTACCGGAAGAGTTGGATGCTCATATTAAATCCCTGATTAATTTAAGAACCGATACCAAAGTGCGCATAAAAAATGCCCAGCGACAAATAGGGAAATACCTGTTTGATACCAAAAATAACTGCTTGATTTATAATTCAAAACGGCAAAAATTGACAGGCAGAGAATCCCAAATTTTGGAATTATTGCTTGACAATAAAGGAGAGGTCGTGAGAAGAGATGATATTCTGTTGAAATTCTGGGAAACAAATGATTTCTATACTTCCAGAAGTTTAGATGTATTTATCAATAATATAAGAAGTTATCTGGAAAATGATGATGCCATCAAAATAACGAATATCAAAAGAGTTGGTCTTTTGATGAATTTTGATTGACTTGAATTTTATTTCGCTGTTGTTTTTCTGCTGCATAAAATACAGTCAGCAAATGCTCTTCCCTGAGTATCTTTCGGATATCATTGACCAAACCCATACGGGTGTGCTTATCTATCTTTAACACAACGACTATCTTATCCAAATCTTCAGGTTTAACTTCTTTTTTGATATGGCGAAGACCTTCCTGCATGTTCTCTATGCTTACAAAATTGGCATTTAATTGTATCGCAGGCAATTCCTCACTCTCTAACGAATCTTGTTTCCCTACGATAATATAGACAAGCAATGATTTTTCTTTTAACTTTTGAAGTTCGACGGCATTCGGTATCTCAAATTGAGTCAGGACAGGTACTGAGCGCATGTTGGCTACCAGCAAAAAAAAGAACAGCAAAGTGAAAATCAAGTCCGGTAAGGAAGCCGTATTCAGGGCGGGTACCGTTCGTGTAGCTGTTTTTCGGAATCTACTCATTGAGAACCTCCTTCCTTAGCAGTTCCTTTTCTGAAATTTGTTGGGGATAGACTTCACGCAAAGCATTTTTTTGCGCTTCCGTCAAATCATTGAAAGTTTTATGAAATTGTTCGTTAGCCAGTTCGTTCCGCAAATCGGCATAAGCAGCCGTAAGCTCTTCTAATACGGAGATATAAGTTTGATAAGAAGCATCCCTGCTGATTTCAAGATGAATAATCGCCTTATCCGAAACAGGAAAAAGGCCCAAGCCCTCTATATCGGTAATGGTTTTCTCCGGCAAAAAATCCAGGTTGTTGGGATTCGCAATGAATGTTATGGCAATGTCCCGTATTTCGGACAATGCGACAGGATTATCCTCCGCTATCTGTATTTCATTGTTTGCGTGGAGGGTGACCGTAAGAAAATTCCGCGTTTCGATATCCTTTTTCTTTTTCAATTTCGCCTCTGTATCAGCCGGAGACAATCTTCTGTAAATTCCTGATTTTGGTTCCAAAGAACCGGTTAACAGAAAGAAAAGCAGCAAGATAAAGGCAATATCCGCCGAAGAGGTTGAATTAATCTGTGGTATTCCCCGTTTGAAATGAGGCATTTTTATTTTATCTTTTTAAGATAACTCCATAATATGCTGCCAAGCAGGAAGATAAAGGCCAAAGCCAGTAAAATATAGATGGAATAGAGCCACATATCAGTCAGTTTAAGCCAGATAAATGTATTTTCATTTCCTTTGTACCCCGGTATGTGCAACGGATTCCCATTACCAAGCAAGTAAGAAACAGCAAATAAGAACCCTATGGATATAAAAGCAACCGTAGACTGCCAGATTTTTTTCGGCGATTTTTTCCATTGCCGGATAAAATACCAGACAGAAAAAAGGAAAGTAGTTAAAACCGTTATAAATGAGATAATAAAAAGCCAGACGAGAAGCGACGAAGTTTCTTTTTCAATATCTTCCGAATCAACCGCGTATGCCAGGTAAAACCATGCAAACAGACCCAAGGTGACCAACATGCAGCCCCAGAGGATAAGGGTAGAGATTTTATTGGAAGAAAAAAACGACATAAGATAAAACTAAAAACTAAAATTAGGGGTGGAGGTTGGGACTTTTATAGTCGGCAATCATATCTAAAATCCTGACAGCATTATCTTCCATCTCATTCACAATTCCTTCGATTTTGACAAGGATATAATTGTAAAAGAATTGAAGGATGATGGCGACAATCAGTCCGCCTACGGTAGTTATCAAGGCAACTTTCATTCCTCCGGCAATGATGGAAGGATTGATATCCCCGTATTGCTCAATATTGTCGAATGATTGAATCATTCCGACCACGGTACCCAAAAAACCAATCGAAGGTGCAACTGCTATAAATAAGGTAATCCACGAAAGGTTTTTTTCCAACAAGCCGGTTTGGACACTGCCGGACGAAGTGATAGACCTGTCGATGGCATTTAAGCTTTCGTTAATCCTCGACAAAGCCTGGTAACAAATCGAAGCGATAGGGCCTCTTGTGTCCCTGACTATTTCTTTGGCGCCTTCCACATCTCTTTTTGCTAATTTTTCCTCTACCTCCGATAGTAACTTTTTGGTATTCACTTGAGCCAGATTCAAATAAATAATCCTTTCCAAACAAAAAGCAAGTCCGACAATCAATGAAAGCGCAATAAAACTCATAAAAAGCGCCGAACCTTCGATGAACCGGGTTTTCAACACTTGATGAAAACTACTCTCCGAATCCAACAATTCCTCCGGATTTTCGATTAAACCCGGAATTGAGTCTTGACCAAATAAACCGATAGGAGAAACAGTGATTAGAAAGCAGAAGATCAGTATAACATTTATCAATTGTTTCATTATGATTCAAATCTACTGTGGAGCATACGAGACTCGAACTCGTCACCTTTAGACTGCCAGTCTAACGCTCTAGCCAGATGAGCTAATGCCCCTTTTTCATAAATTCCGCCGCAAAGATAAGTATTTTTTGAAAAAAGAACCGTATATTTGCATGTTTTTTTATGATGACGAAAGAAAAAATAATATTAGGCGTCGATCCGGGCACCACCGTGATGGGCTATGGACTGATAAAAATACTTGATAATAAACCGTTTCTCTTGGCAATAGGGGTTTTGGAGCTGAATAAAATGGAGGACCATTATCTTCGGCTACAACGTATTTTTAATAGAATTATCAGCTTGATTGATGAATTTCTTCCGGACGAATTGGCTATTGAGTCGCCTTTTTTTGGAAAAAATGTGCAAAGTATGCTGAAATTAGGACGGGCGCAGGGAGTGGCTATGGCTGCAGCCCTTTCACGAGATATGCCGATATTCGAATATGCACCACTGAAGATAAAAATGGCCATCACCGGTAACGGAAGAGCATCCAAAGAACAAGTGGCCGCTATGCTCCAGCGTTATCTGAAAATTCCGCAGGAAAGCATGCTCCCACAGATGGATGCTACCGATGGGTTAGCAGCTGCTTTGTGTCATTTTTTTCAAAGTACGCGCCCGCAATCAAACGCGGCTTATGTAAGTTGGAAAGATTTTATGCATAAGAATGAAAAAAGGGTCAAAACTCCCAAAAATTAATAACAGGTTTATAAACATAATATGAATACAAAAATTTTAGTCACAGGCGGAGCCGGTTATATCGGTTCTCACACGACGGTAGAGTTGCATAATGCAGGTTATGAAATAGTAATCGTTGATAATCTATCCAATTCCAAAGTGGAAGTGATTGATGGAATCGAACGGATAACCGGGATTCGTCCGGTATTTATCAAAGCGGACTGCACGGATTTGGACGCAATGAAAAAAATATTCAAAACTTATCCGGACATAAAGGGAATTATCCATTTTGCAGCCAGCAAAGCAGTAGGAGAATCGGTTCAGAAACCACTCCTTTATTACCGGAACAATATTGATTCATTACTCAATCTCTTGGAATTGATGCCACAATACGGTGTACAAGGACTGGTTTTTTCATCTTCCTGTACCGTTTACGGACAACCGGAATTATTGCCGGTCAATGAAGAGGCGCCCATTCAACCGGCTTTATCCCCGTATGGCAATACCAAGCAAATCAATGAAGAAATTATCCGCGACGCCATATATTCCGGAGCGCCGTATAAAAGCATTATATTGCGCTATTTCAATCCTATCGGAGCGCATCCGACTGCTGAAATCGGAGAGTTGCCAAACGGCGTTCCGCAAAATTTGGTTCCTTTTGTTACCCAAACCGCAGCCGGAATCCGCAAAGAATTGTCTGTTTTCGGAAACGATTACAACACCTCCGACGGTTCCTGTATCCGCGACTATATCAATGTGGTGGATTTGTCAAGGGCGCATGTAACCGCAATGAACCGTTTATTGAACAATGTGTCTGCTACTAATTTGGAATGTTTCAACCTGGGAACCGGCAAAGGCTTGTCCGTACTGGAACTGATTGCCGCTTTTGAAAAAGCTACCGGCGTAAAAGTTCCACACAAAATTGTTGGTCGCAGGGAAGGTGATATTGAACAAATCTGGGCAGATCCGCGTCGTGCCAATGAAGTATTGGGATGGAAAGCCGTCGAGAATATTGAAGACACACTCCGTTCGGCATGGAAATGGCAACAAAAAATCGGGTAGCCTCAAATTTTTTACAATTAATTTTGAAAATACATGATTCTTTCATACCTTTGTCCCGCTTTATAAAAATAACGGAAAGGTGCTCGAGTGGTTTAAGAGGCACGCTTGGAAAGCGTGTGAGCTTCAAAAGGGCTCCGGGGGTTCGAATCCCTTCCTTTCCGCAAATAGATGTGCATGTTGTGGGGATAACAATATGATGGTAGTGTTTTCTCCCAACTTTTATAAAAAATTTAACTATGGCCGAACACAATGAATTAGGAAAAAGTGGCGAATCAGCCGCAATTACGTATCTGGAAAAGAATGGATACAAAATTTTGCATACCAATTGGCGCCACGGGTACTTCGAGTTGGATATTGTAGCGAAAACAGATGACGAATTAATCGTAGTAGAAGTAAAAACCCGCTCCGGAGGGAGTATAACGAATCCGGAAGATGCGGTAACAAATCAGAAAATCAAGCATATTGTAGCAGCAACGGATTTTTACATCAAATATTTTGATGTAGACTTACCTGTCCGTTTCGATGTTATTTCAGTGATTGGGAAACAACCTGATTTTGAGATTGACCATATTGAAGACGCTTTTTATCCGCCGGTAAATATCAGAAAATGGTAAAAACATTCTTTAAAAAATTTGGTAAGACAAAAAAAAGTTATACCTTTGCACAGTTTTTGAAGAACCTAAGTTCTTTCAATAGGAGAGATGGCAGAGTGGTCGATTGCGGCGGTCTTGAAAACCGTTGAACTGAAAGGTTCCTGGGGTTCGAATCCCTATCTCTCCGCGGTGGTAAATGCCGACGTTTTTTATTTCTTAATCAATACCTTTGTTGTTACATTTATTCCCTCTTTTATTCGTATAAAGTAAACTCCCTTTGGAAAATTGTTTATGTTGATGTATATTTCAGGAGTGGCGGTATTTTGAGTAAGCCACAGTTTACCGCTTGTATCATAGATGGATACTGTTCCATTACTGCGTAATCCGGTGATATTGAAATAATCGTTTGCCGGATTGGGGTAAACGAGTAAAGAAGTTGCTTCCACAGGTTTTATATCCGATGGTGGGGCAGATGCAGTTATCCGTAGCTCATTGATAAAATTTGGGTAATGGTCTTCATTATTTGAGACTTTTATCCAATTCCCGCCTAAGGATCTGTAATATAATGACAGATAATATGTTCCCGGCGTAGGGAGAACTACGCCATTGATGCCTATTGTCAAAACATACTGCCATGTGGGATCAAAACCCAATATCATTCCATATTCTATTATATCAATTAAATTATGTTGTTCGTCAAAAATATGAATACCATAATCGCCTTCCCAATAAGTTGTACCCATATTCCATACTGTGAAGTCAACATGAAATGGCTGTCCGATTTCAATCGTATTGGAAGACGCCGTTAAGTGATTTCCTAATGTCATAATGGCAGAATTGGCCTTATCCTGTCGAACGATATGGAGGGTATAGGTCACGGTATGGGATTTATCCGGAGAAGTTACCGTAATATCAATCGAACTGTTTCCGTTCGGAAGCGTATGACTCCCGTCGCCCCGTACGGTGGCGTGAGGATGGGCGGTTTTTGCCACAATATTTATATCTGTTACGGTATTGTCCACTGTCATTGTGTAATCTGTAACGTCAGGCTGGAAAAAGGCAGATAGCTTCCAATCTACCTGAAGGTTTTCCAAATACGCATTCCGATTGGGTTCTACTACCACGACGTGTGCATCGTTGTGATAAGCAATACCAAAAAAAGTAGTAGTAGAAACTTTAATCCAAGCATTTTCGCTTGCAGGTTTGCAATATGCGGATACAAAGTAATTTCCAGGGGTTGAGAAGGTGAAATGTCGAATCGTATATAAATCCCATCCCATGCGAGGCTCTGCAGATACATTTATCCTTTCCGGATAATAACCCACAAAATTATGTTGCGAATCAAAAACGACAAAACAAACTTCTCCTTTCCACTCTTCTTCATTTAAATTGCCTGTAAATGCACTTAGTACCCTTACCTCTTGTCCTGCATGAACGACTTTTGGCGATACGATTAAGTTGTCACATAATGTTAGAACAGGAAGATTCTTTGTTCCTGCTCGAACAATATGAATCGTATAGGTCTTGATAACCTTCCTGTCTGAAGAAACAAGTTCTACTTTGATTGTATTGTTGCTGCCGGAAAGTAGATGTTTGCCTGTTCCGGTAACAGTAACTCCTTCCGAAGCTTGCGCCGCTACAAAAAGAGCCGGTTCGTCTGCATATATTTTACAGGTATAAGTCAGTATATCGGGGTCATATTCCTGTTCGAATATACCCGGAAAAACCTCTAAACTTGTCAGTTTGGATGCGTTTTCCAATGTAAGGGTAGCAGTTGAGGTGCAAACGTATTCGGAGGCGCCGCCGCTGTACACGGCAGAAACGCAATACGAATAGGGCGTTCCCGGCATTAAGCCCTTATCGGTATAAGCCGGGCTTGTCGTTGTTCCTATTTGTATGCCATCGCGGTAAACCGCATATTCTTGAACAGACAGGGGGGAGCCAGGGCTTAGATTGATTTCCATGTAGAGGTTGTTGTTTCCTCTGATATTCTCGATAAGTGTCCAATCGCATATCCCCGGACTGTGCAGAAAATTTCTGCCAGGAGCAATGGGACCTCTATCACCACCAAAATAGAACACAGGATCCGGCGATGCAGATGTAAATTCAACGCCGACGATATAACTCAGCGAGGCGTCAATGACAATCGGGGTCGAGAGCGGAGCTGTCACAATTCCTATGCCTGTTTCGGTATAGGGTTGATCATAAACCTTCCGGCGAACGCCGCTTCTATCTACTGTCCATACCTGAATTCGTCGTGAGGCTGTGGCGTCATAATTATCGAACCGCACGTGGGTCAGCTGAAAGCCATTCAAACCTCTCAGGTGCTCCGGCGCCCATAAGGTACCAAGGAAAAGAGAGGGAAAGCCGATAAACGGCCACCTCAAATCGTCACCGCTTGCAAGGGTCTGCCAACCGCCTGTAAACGAAGGCGTCCACGACAAATCAACAGAATTGAGCGAAGGATTGCCCTGCAAATCGGTAATGGGCAGAAGATAATCGGTTGCGCCGTCTGTTACCGGAACGCTTACGCATACTTTTTCCGATTCGGTGATTTCGTAGAACGTCGAAACGCAATACTCGTAGGTGTCGTTTACAAGGCCGATTTGCGTATACGTGGTTGTCGCTTTATTGTTGATTGTATATTCAAGCGCTCCGTTCCTGAATATCTTGTATCCCAGGACTGCTTCGTTAGCGGGCGCCGTCCAGGTCAACTTCAACTCGCCGCCCCTTAACTCATATTTCAGGTTTGTCACCGGCGCAGTTGGCCCGTCTAAGAACTTGAAAGAAATGGTCGTTCCGGTTTCGGTGATTTCGGTAATCGGTTTAGATATCGTCTGCAATCCCTGCCAGGTAAAAATGGCGGGAGTAGTGGCAGACGTAAAGCCGGTTTTGCCTGTAGAGCCGGGGAAAGGTGTTCCCGCCGAGTTGATCGCTCCGTAAGAAGCAACGGTTCCGGTGGGAATTTTCGTAGTTGACGAAGCGACTACCGGGTAGAGCTGTTGCGGGTGAGCCGCATTGCTTCCATATCCTAATACTGTATTCCGGTGGACGTGCCATATTAACAAGCCGTGGCCGGGCAGCGAACCGTCGAAGCCTGTTTGCTGACGGTTTTCCAATACATAGCATTCACCGTTATCATTATTGGCAGCGATAAAGTAAGCCACCGCATGTTCTGCCGAGTTTGGCATATTGGTTATTTCCGTGAACGAGGTCAGGTAGGTAGGTGTGACCCATCCATACAGGTATTTCTGAAACATATTGATATGTCCCGGCTGACGTCCCTCGTCGTTCCAGTTTCCGCTGCCCATCAAGTCCCAGTTTCCTGTTCCGGCGAAATAGTTATCATCCGTATCATAATAGTCGGGCGACCCGAATATGTGGCTTAATTCGTGGCATATCACGCCAATGTACGTGGTGTTGTAGCCGCTGTTACCGCGTAATTCCGGAGAACAGGAATACGTCCCGATGCGGACATTATCTAAAAACAGAGGCGTCTCCAATTCCCATTTGTGCGCCCAGATTTGCTGTCCGTTACCGATAGCCTCGTCGCCGTATCCGGCAAAGAGGATGTGGAACGTTTCCAAGTAGCCGTTGTCGGCAAACTCGTTGTAGTTGACGGCGGCGTCTGCCGCAATCGCTGCCGCTGCTGCAAACTCCCGGTTGTGATTCACGTCGGCATAATAGGCGCAGGTATTCGGCGCCGTGTATGGCCCTACGACCGTAACCGTCAAATCCAGTTTTCCGTAGGAGTTTTCGCGGAAGAAGTCTCTCACGCTCCCTTTGGCCGACCCATCCACCGGATACAGCCCTACCTGATTGAAGAGCGTTTCAAATTCAGCTTTGGATTTTGAAAACGGTCTGTCGGAAAACCCCATCAATACACAAAGCGCTTCCCTGTTTCCTGTCGTAATGCCTGCTTTTAGACGACTTGCATCTGCGGTTGCCGCCCAAATCTGCTCCAAGGCTTGCCTTTGCGACTGGCTGTAACGCAGGCCTTTCGGCGGATAATCGGCAGAACTTCTTAAACCGGTTGCTCCCAGTCTGATGGCAGAGGGAACCATATTCCCAACGGAATCCTGTTCGGCATACACAACAAACTTTTGTGCATCATACATCAACGAATAGCCATCTAATGATTCCATCCAGTGCGCCTTTTCATCTCCGCGGAGATAAACGGTAATTTTTGTACCATCCGGTTGCGTTTTCTCTACCGGCCAGGGGACGGCCTGTACCGCAAATGCTTCATGAACTATAAACATTATGCTTATCAGCAATAAACCAAAGACTGTGTTTTTCATAAATTACCGTGTTTGAAAATTGTGTATTTATCCTGTTTTCTTCAATGGATTATGACACAAAAATAAATAAAAATTTTCAAAAACAGCATACGATACTCTTTTTATTTATTCATATAAATTTACTAATATTTCGCACTTCTCTTTAATCCGTTGACAAAGAATTAATAACGAAAAGTGTTAATTTATTAACTCTTTGTATATAAACAGAATACATTGTCCGATATAATGCACCCATTGATTCATAATAATCATATTGAAGAATGATGTCAAGAATAAAGGACATACGGCAAAACTGGGTTATTTTATCAGAATGATCAACAATGCTTTTGGCTTGAATCTCTTTAATACATAGGTTATTAACTTTTTTACGCCAAGTTTAGGATATGATCCCTACCCGCATGTCTTCGGGATTGAGTTGTATGTCTTTTGTCGAGATAGGGCGACTCGAACGCCCGGCCTCCACGTCCCGAACGTGGCGCGCTACCAACTGCGCTATATCTCGTTTTTGGCGCTGCAAAGGTAAGGGAAAATAATGAATAAAACAAATAAAAGCGCAAGGATTTTTATTTGATTGCGAAACGATCGGCATCCATCCAAGCCGGAAATTTTTTCCGAAAAGCCTCTAATAAGTCTTTCCGTAGGGTTCCGGTGACGACCGATTCGGAATTCCGTACGGTTTCAATTACTGTATTCCCTTTGAAATCAAGTAATACCGAATCGCCTTGATGCGGTATCTTCAATCCGTCTTCTCCAATGCGATTCACACCGCAAACATAGCTTTGGTTTTCTAAAGCCCTGGCCTGCAACAATACTTGCCAGACATTGGCGCGGGCTACCGGCCAGTTAGCCGGGCAAACCAATAAGTCGTAGGCATTGTCCGTGTTTCTGCTCCATACCGGAAATCGCAGGTCGTAGCAAATTATCAGCCTGATTTTCCATGTTTTATAGGGTATAATCAAGATACAATCACCGGCGGTAAATTGTTTGTTTTCTTCGCCCATCCGAAACAGGTGGCGTTTGTCATAGAAATAACTGTCGCCTTCGGGCGTAATAAAAAAACCGCGGTTGAAAATCCGGTCGGACTTGTCTTTTGCCAGAAAACTACCGCAAACAGCGAAACTGAAGTCTTTTGCCCAAGAACGAATGGTGGCAATGGTTGCGTCCTCATTCGTTTCCGCCAAATGACGGGCTTGCATAGAGAAACCCGTAGAAAACATTTCCGGTAAGACAACCAGGTCACTTTTCCCGGAAAGTTTCTCTAATAAATGTCCGAAATGTGCGGTATTGCCGGTTTTGTTTTCCCATGATATTGCAGCTTGTACAAGGCTGATTCTCAATTCATTTGTATCTATTTCCATAATACCTGCATCTATCCGATGGCAAATTTGTTAGGATGTTTACCTTTGATATTTTTGTAGAATGATTTTATCTCTTCAATATCATTCCTTAAATTACCGGTCGGGTAAAAATTTTTGCCGATACCGATTTCTTTTTTAGCATAATCGATATAGGCTAATGTGACCGGAACGCCGGCTTTTTCTGCAATATAGTAAAATCCGGTTTTCCAGTTAATATTTTTCTTCCGGGTACCTTCAGGGGCGATTGCTAAATGAAAGTGTCTTTCGGAAGCGAATAGTCTTGCCATCTGATCCGATAAAGAGGATTTTTTTTCCCGGTTCACCGGAATACCGCCCAATGCGCGTAAAAAATAATTGATAGGGAAGAAAAACCATTCTTTCTTCATGAGTACATGCGGTTTTCCGCCGATGGATTTGTAAAAAAGCATTCCGAGAATAAAATCCCAGTTACTCGTATGCGGCGCTACACATAATACGCAGCGTTCGGGAATTTTAACCTGCATGGAAGATTTCCAACCGACTAATTGAAGTAAAAAAGTATATAATTTCCGCATTAATTTTCTTCTTTAATGTATTGTTTTGCTCTCTGTTTTCGTCAATTACAAAAGATGTAATTGTTCAAAACAAGCGACATTTCTTTACAAAACTACAAAACTTAATCAATATAAAGACTATTTTTAAATCTTTTTTAGAAAAAAATCTATATCTTTGCAACTTCATTCGAAAGGCAAATTGATTTAATATGGCAGAAATAGCATATACCTTACCGGATTTTATATTTGAATCCAGTTGGGAAGTTTGTAATAAGGTAGGTGGAATATACACTGTATTGTCGACACGAGCTAAAACGCTTCAGGATATTTTTGGAGATAAACTTATCTTTATAGGTCCTGATCTTTGGAATGGGATTACCAATCCTGATTTCATTGAGAGTAAGACACTTCTGAAAGACTGGAAAAAATACGCCCTTGAAAAGGAAAATCTGAAAGTGCGTATCGGACGTTGGAATGTTCCCGGCAAACCTATCGTCATCTTAGTCGATTTTCTTTCTTATTACGAAGTGAAAAACAGTCTGTATTTCCGGATGTGGGAGCAATTCGGCGTAGATTCTATCGCTGCGTATGGCGATTACGACGAATCGAATTTGTTTGCTTATTCGGTAGGATTGGTCATTGAAAGTCTGTACAAATACCGTAAATTGGACAAGCAAAAAATAATTGCCCACTTCAATGAATGGATGTTGGGAATGGCCTTGCTTTATCTGCAAGATTGCGTGCCGGAAATAGCCACCGTATTTACTACGCATGCAACTTCTATCGGCCGCTCTATTTGCGGAAACAACAAGCCTTTATACGAATATCTGACAGCGTATAACGGCGACTGGATGGCCAAAGAGTTGAATATGGAGGCCAAACATTCCTTAGAAAAACAGACGGCCTGTTATGCCGACTGCTTTACGACTGTCAGCGAACTGACTGCGGAGGAATGTCAGCAACTGCTTGACAAACGCCCGGATGTGGTAACTCCCAACGGGTTTGAGTCTAATTTCGTTCCGCAAGGAGAGTTGTACGATAAAAAAAGAAAAATCGCTCGGGAAAAATTACTCGAAGTAACTACGCAACTGACCGGAGAACTCGTTTCGGAAGATGCTTTTCTCTTGGCAATCAGTGGACGGTACGAATATAAAAATAAAGGGATTGACATTTTTGTAGAAGCCATGAATCGTGTTCGTTTGGCAAATCCGGAAAGACAGATTATCGCATTCATTCTGGTTCCGGCTTGGGCAAACGGCCCGCGAACAGATTTACAAAGCCGGTTGAAAAAGCCGGATATTCGGAAATTCCCTTTGTATAACCCGTATTATACCCATAATTTGAATTTTCCAGAACAAGATAAGGTTTGTGAATATCTACGTTACCTGGATTTCGTTAATCACGAAGGTGTTAAAACGAAGATTATTTTTGTTCCTTCTTACCTGAATGGTACGGATGGAATTTTCAACCTGTCCTATTACGATCTTTTACCCGGCTTGGATATGACTGTATTTCCTTCTTATTATGAGCCTTGGGGTTATACTCCACTCGAAAGCATCGCTTTTGGCGTACCGACCATTACGACCAATTTGGCCGGGTTTGGTTTATGGGCTAAAATGGAGGGTGCAAGTGAACAGGATATCACCACCGGCGTTAAAATTGTCATCCGCAACGATGAAAATTATTTGGAAGCGGCGGAAATATTGAAAGAAAGTATCATCAGTTATGCAACAACGCGCCATCCTGCTTTGGTCGCTAAAGTGAGGAATGCGGCTACTGTTTTGTCGAAAAAAGCCGCTTGGTCTCATTTTATTTCGTATTATTTGGAGGCTTACGACATTGCGTTGCGTAATGCAGGGAAGAGAAAAAATTAAGAATTAAAAAAATTAAGAATTAAAAATAGCACATGAAAATTAAAGCAAATTACGCGAACGAGCCTATTTGGCGGGAGAGCATTGTACATTCGAAAATGCCGAAAGATTTGAAAACTTTGGACGAAATCAGCCATAACTTATGGTGGGTATGGAATTATGAGGCAACGGAATTGTTTTCAAAAATTGACAAAGCTTTATGGGCTGCAACAGAGGGAAATCCTGTTTTGCAGTTGCAGCGGCTTCCGTACAGCCGTTTGGAAGCTATCACAAAGGATGAATCAATGTTGAAAATGATTCAAATCGTTTATGCCAAATACCATGCTTATATGCAAGAGCCGAAAAGGACGGATGTCCCTTCCATCGCTTATTTCAGTATGGAATATGGTTTGTCCAATATCCTGAAAATTTATTCGGGAGGTTTAGGCGTCCTGGCCGGCGATTATATCAAGGAAGCCAGCGATATGAATGTTGATCTGACAGCTATCGGTTTTCTATACCGATATGGTTATTTTACGCAGTCTTTATCCATGGACGGACAGCAGATTGCAAACTACGAACCGCAAAGATTTGATCATTTGCCGATTGAACAAGTCTTGGATGCGGACGGAAAACCGATGATATTGGAAGTACCTTACAATAATTTTGTTGTGTATGCCAATGTCTGGTTGGTGAATGTAGGCCGGGTAAAACTGTATCTGATGGATACGGATTTGGACTTGAACAGCGAGTGGGATCGTTCCATTACGCATCAACTCTATGGCGGTAATAACGAAAACCGGCTTAAACAGGAATATTTATTGGGAATAGGCGGTATTCTTTTGCTCGAAAAATTGGGTATCAAAAAACAGGTTTATCATTGCAATGAAGGCCATGCCGCCTTGATCAATGCCCAACGTTTGGTAAACCTGATTCAAAAAGATAATCTGAAGTTTTCGGAAGCTTTAGAGGTTGTAAAGTCCTCTGCCTTGTATACTTGTCATACGCCGGTTCCAGCCGGTCACGATTACTTCGAAGAACCGTTGTTCAATAAATACATGAGTCAGTTTCCAGATAAATTGGGCATATCCTGGCAGGATTTTATGGATATGGGAAGAGCGACTCCGGGTAGTACGGAAAAGTTTTCGATGAGTGTATTCGCTTTGCATACCTGTCAGGAAGCAAACGGCGTCAGCTATTTGCATGGCGAAGTCTCGAAAAAAATGTTTGCACCGGTATGGAAAGGCTATTTTGCCCCCGAATTGCATGTCGGATATGTGACGAATGGCGTTCACATGCCCACCTGGGCAGCTTCGGAATGGCGTAAATGTTATGAAAAACATTTCGACGCCAATTTCTACAACGATCAGTCGAATGAAGATATATGGAAAAAAATCTTTTTGGTCGATGACGAAGAAATATGGAATGTAAAACTGACCATGAAAAACCGTTTGGTCAAACATATCCGCGAATCATTCAAAGACAATTGGTTAAAAAATCAGGGAGACCCCTCTAAGGTTATTTCCATCTTGGAAAAAATCAATCCCAATGCACTGTTGATTGGCTTTGGCCGCCGTTTTGCCACTTACAAACGCGCTCATTTGCTGTTTACGGATTTGGATCGTTTGGCAAAAATTGTCAACAATCCGCAATTTCCCGTTCAGATAATTTATACGGGGAAAGCGCATCCTGCCGATGGGGGAGGACAGGGGTTGATCAAACACATTGTTGAAATTTCGCACCGTCCTGAATTTCTGGGTAAGATTATTTTCCTCGAAAACTACGATATGCGTTTGGCAAAACGTTTAATATCCGGGGTTGATGTTTGGTTGAATACGCCTACGCGGCCTTTGGAAGCATCCGGTACATCGGGCGAAAAAGCGGAAATGAATGGCGTACTGAATTTTTCGGTATTAGATGGATGGTGGTATGAAGGCTATCAAGAAGGAGCCGGTTGGGCTTTGACCGAAAAACGGACTTACGACAACCAGCAATTCCAGGATGAATTAGATGCCGCAACCATCTATTCATTGCTTGAAAACGAAATTATCCCCCTGTATTTTGCAAAAAACAGCAAGGGTTATTCTCCCGAATGGATACAGTATGTTAAAAACTCAATTGCGCATATTGCCCCGAATTATACGACCAAAAGAATGTTTGACGACTATATCAACCGTTTCTATGCAAAATTGGCGAATCGTTCTAAAATTTTACAGCAAAACCATTTTGCAAAAGCCAAGGAATTGGCTGCATGGAAAGAAAATGTAGCTGTCAATTGGGATTCGATAGAAGTCATTTCTGTCGATATTGACCATAATCTGCTGAATAAAGGCATTGAAGTGGGCGCTATAATCAAGGCTTCTCTGGTTTTGGATAAACATGAAATAACGGGAGATTTGGGTGTAGAAGTGGTACGTTTTCACACAGATATTTCAAGCCAGACCGATGTAATCAAGATTTACGGTATGACAAAAGTTAAATCTGAAGGCAGTAAGGAATTTTATACCATAGAATTGAAAGCTGCTGAGGCCGGCTCGTTCAAATACGGCGCCAGGATTTATCCGGAAAACAAGGATCTTCCGCACCGGATGGATTTTGCCTACGTGAAGTGGATTAATATCTAATCTTTATTCTTGGGATAAAGAATACAACCCGGACAGCCTGCACAATGGTCTGTCCGGTTTTTTTTATTGCAAAAAAAACGATAGACTTGCCTGAAGAGATAAACTCCGACAAAGGCTCCGATAATATAGATTGCTATTTCTTGCCACATCTTACTACAAATAGATAAAAAACAAAAGCCCATAAAATATACTTTTACAGGCTTTTTGTTTCGTTTGTCGCTTGCTTGGACGTTGCCTGGCGGAAGCGGGGGGATTCGAACCCCCGGTACAGTTACCCGTACGTCAGTTTAGCAAACTGGTGGTTTCAGCCACTCACCCACACTTCCAGGCTCATATTGACCTTATTCTTTCGAATCGCGGTGCAAAGATAAAAGAATCTTTTAAACTTATCAAAAAATTTGAATACATTTTTTTATCTTTGCGCATAATTTATTCCGATTTTCAGTTGCTCGGCCTTGTTTTTGGAGCTTGATAATGAAGTATAACTTATTAATAACGAAAGTATTTATGCGAAAAAAAACAAAAAAAACGATAGGGAAAATTATTATTATTTTTCTCGTCTTTGTACTCTTTGCCGGGTACATTGCTTATAAACAGGCCTTTTCCGTGATTTCCGGCATTGAAAAACCTGTTTATGTTTATATCGATAACAAAAAAAACTATGCGGATTTATTGGCCTGCCTGCAATCGGATGCGAAAATTAAGAATATCCGGGTTTTCGAAAGATTGGCGGCAGTCATGAAATATCCCGCTAATATGAAAAGCGGCAGATATGAAATCAAACCCGGAATGAGTTATCCGGAGCTTATCCGGATGCTTAGAAACGGAAATCAGGCGCCGGTAAAGTTGACATTCAACAATATCCGCCTGAAAAAAGATTTTGCGGAAAGGGTAGGAGAGCAGATGTTATTTGAATCCGGTCAACTTTTGTCTGCACTGAATAATCCGGAAATATGCGAACGTTTTGGGTTTGATACGATAACTGTCGTCAGCATGTTTATCCCGAATACATACGAAATATATTGGACGCTTTCCGTAGCTAATTTTCTGCAAAGGATGAAAAAAGAATACGATCGTTTTTGGACAAATCAGCGCTTGGAAAAGGCGCAAGCGATTCCCTTAACACCGGCAGAAGTGTCTGTGTTAGCTTCAATTGTAGAAGAGGAAACGGCCGAAAAATCGGAATATCCTGTTGTCGCCGGACTGTATATCAATCGCTTGCGGAAAGGGATGCTTTTACAGGCCGACCCAACGGTTAAATTTGCAATAGGCGATGTTACCCTGAAACGGATTTTGTACGTCCATTTAGCAGTAAATTCTCCTTACAATACCTACAAAAATCCGGGCTTGCCTCCGGGGCCTATTCGCATTCCGTCTATCTCCGGAATAGATGCCGTTTTGAACTATGCGGAACACAACTATTTGTATATGGTTGCCAAGGAAGATTTCTCCGGAAAGCATAATTTTTCAACGAACCTTTCGGAACACAATCGAAATGCGCGAAAATACCAGGACGCCTTGAACAGGAATCATTATTAAGTAACTATACAAAAAATACAGATGAAACATTCATATAATACTTACACACAAGGGTATGAAAAGGGGATTGCGGGTCGAGCCCGCAATGACGGTTCTTTTCGAATGAAAAAGGCAGTTTTTATATACTATTCGTTTGCATTTATCGTACTGTCTTTTTTGGTTGCTTGTGCAACGCCTTGTGGTTGTTGACAAATGACCTTAACCGTTCACCTATACATATTGCGCATACCGGTTCACATATTTGATAAAAGCGTCCGCTGTCGCTTGGTGAAAATAATAAATGGAGCTAACCGGTTGAAAAGTGAACGGAATATATTCTTTCAGCTGAGCCACTGCAAATTGATTGTCTTTCGAAAAAAGCACGTCCAAAT
Organism: Dysgonamonadaceae bacterium; assembly: GCA_031289145.1. GTDB lineage: Bacteria > Bacteroidota > Bacteroidia > Bacteroidales > Azobacteroidaceae > Azobacteroides. The sequence goes on from JAITQA010000083.1 coordinate 77,381, forward strand.
GCGCGTCGCCATTCGGTAAAAACACAATCGGCTTTCCCGATTGAAACTGTTCCTGGTCCAATACCGATTTCAGTATGTCTATCTCTTTTTTAGTGAAAGAATACGTCTTCTGAACAACCGGACTGCCGGTCTTTTCATATACCTCGTATTTCCACCTGGCAAAAAATAAAATAGCGCCGGCGGCAATAAGGCAAATTGCTGCCAGAAACAAGAATATGACCCATATCGAATTTTCCTTATCCACTCCCGAAGAAATGTAAAAGGTAGTAATCCCTGCGATTACCAATAAAATAGATATCAGTATATTCAAAAAACTTATTTTCTTTACGATCTGACTGTGTTGAGTCGTTTTTATATCTTGTGTGTTCATTTTGTTGTTGTTTTAATTAAGTATAATAAAAAATCAGGTTTCCACATTCGGAGGGAAACACTTTGTCATTCGTTAACCAAAAGATAACGAATCAATTAAGAGAACAGGAAAGGAAATAATTTAAATAATGATTTTCCGCAATGCAAATACATAATACCTGCAGGAGGGACAACGGGAAGAAATAAAATTTGTAAAACAATATTTTGGCAAAACAACCGCCTGATAATTCTTCAAAAGAGAGAATAGATGCAGTTGCAATACGGAGAGCGTATGGCTTATCGGATTGGAAAGAGAGGTCCTGCTGCAAATCCGGTAAAGCATTTGAGCGGAAAACGGATTACAACTATAGCCACATTCCATATCCGAATGATGCCTCCCGGACAAACCGGAAGCCTGAACGGCAAATTCCTTGGTATTCTGTTCAACAACCGCCTCCCTTTGTCCGGTTTTCCCATGGAAGCAGCATACGCTCAGGATAACCAGCAGCAATGCAACAAAAATATATCCGTTTTTATCTGTGTTCACAATTTTCTATATTTCGGTACAAAGGTACATCAAATAATTGAATTATCTACAGGCGGATAAAAATGGCTAAAACTTTTTTTGAGGTGCTATTTTTTTGCAAAATAAATTGTTTGCCGGTTTTGCCTGAAGAGGCAGGACTTTTCGCACAAGTCCTTTCAGGCGAATAGTCCGAATACGAAAACTTCACCTATTACGGCAGAGGCCCTTGGGAAAATTATTCAGACCGGAATACGTCAGCAAGAAAAACACCCATCCGAGCGATATAACTCCTCGTAAAGAGGTGTTTCTGAATGTCGATTACCTGCAACGCGGCCTTGGAGGCGATGACAGTTGGGGTAGGTTGCCGCATGAACCCTACCGATTGTTAAACGATGCGTATGAATATGCGTATGAAATAAGCATTGTTACCAAATGAAATAGAAAGTCTTTCTTTGCTGCCATAATATGAAAAATGTTCAATAAACAAATGCAAAAGTACAGAATTTATTCAAAAAAATTCTCACTTATGAAAAACTTAACTATCTTTGTAAACACTTCCAAAAGAACAATTTTTATGGCAACAAGAATCAAATTCAATGTATTCAACCTGTTGTTCCGTTTGTTTTCGTTTCTGGCCGATAAAACGGGCGGATGGCAGTTGTTTGTGAAGCCCAAACTAATCCTTGGCGCTTTGATTTTAGGAATAAGTGTAAGTTCTTGTAATTCAAAAGGGAAAAACGAAGTAAATCGTCCTGAAAAACAAGACAACGAGACTTTACAAGTAACTTATTATGAGCCTACATCGCTTTCTTTTGACACCATTGTTTCTAAATCGGTTAAAGATCGTAAAAATTATGACATAGTTTCTTGTTATGCTGGTGGTTACACAGATGATCCTGATGTTCTCAAAGAAATATATGACCTCGTCGAAAAAATGCCGGCGTTTCCGGGAGGAGAAACTAATTTATATGATTTTATCCGAAAACATTTGGTTTATCCTGAAGGAGCAATAGGAGCAGGTACTCAAGGAAGTGTTGTTTGTCGATTTACAATAGTTGAAGATGGTTCAATCTCAGACATTGAAATACTGAAAAGTCTCGACCGATATACGGATGAAGAAGCCGTTAGAATAATTAAATTGATGCCTAAATGGATTCCGGGGCAACAAAGCGGACAAGCCATAAAAGTCGGATACATTTTACCGATTACTTTCAAACTAAAATAATACATAGATTATCAAATGATTACTCTCCCACACATTGCTTTTGAAATAACCGATCGCTACAATCCGGATTTTAAGTATAAACATAACATAATAAATTATGAATATCCGTAAAATGTCCTATTGTGTATTCCATCCCGTTAGGGATGGCTCGCTCGGTAGAAGAAGGCGTTTACACCACCGCTTTTGCATCCCGTCAGGGATGCATCCCTGACGGGA
>JAITQA010000084.1 GCA_031289145.1 Dysgonamonadaceae bacterium
AAGAATTAATTGATACCCCTCTCGCTTGGTGCGACGTTGTTTGCTCATGTGTTTTTGCCTGCAAAGGTAGGGACGGGATACTAAGTACGCAAGATGTATTTGCGCGGATGCTTACAATACACCTAAAGACGAAAATTTCAATTTCGATCTGATTGAATATTATTTCAAGAATAAAGATCATGCCGATGCTTACCAAATAGTAGCTGATCAACTTATCATTGACATAGATTTTCATGCGCTGTTTACATTTATTGATAGGACTTATTCAAAAATCGGGCAACAATATTTTTATGACAAATTGCTTGTTATTGATAAAAATATAAGATTTGAAAAGCAAGAATCCCTAATTAACATTTTTCTTGAAAATGAAGAACTGAGAACAAAAGTGCAAAAATTATTGTCTAAATTTAATAAATGGGAAGCCTATTACCTGTCAAATTTATTTATTGATCCCTATATACCAAAACCTAAGTGGTTCTGGATAGTTAATATACTGTCGATTTTGGGTATTGCTGCTGTCGGTTTAGTATTTGTAGTGAACAAAATTTTTATTTTGCTATTACTCCTTTTTATTAGCAATGTGATGATCCATTTGTGGAATAAAAGAAATATTATGGTGTATATTGATTCTATTCCTCAATTGTATTTACTTTGTAAAACAGCAAGCAAATTAGTCGACTTAAATATTACAAATCAAAATAATCAGCTGATAATTAATTCAATACAATCAATTAATAAATTAAAAAACAAATTACGCTTATTTAAAATTGAGCGTAAAGCCACATCGGATATTGAAGCCTTATTATTGTTTTACTGGGAAATAATAAAGATATTGTTTTTAATAGAACCATTGGCCGTATTTGATGTTTTAAAAAAATTAGATAAAAAGCGAAAGGACATTCAAATTTTATTTGAATATATAGGGGAATTAGACACTGCAATTTCAATCGCAACGCTCAGAATGAAAGTTCCTTATTTCTGCAAGCCTACCCTATCGAATACAACTGAATCTTTCGAATTTACAGATATATACCATCCTCTGATTCCCGATTGTGTTGCTAATTCCTTAAATTTAACACATAAATCCATTATGCTGATTGGTTCGAATATGTCTGGGAAAACCACTTTTATACGAACTGTAGGCATTAATTTACTATTGGCACAAACAATAAATACTTGTTTTGCCAAAGATTTTAGGCTCTCTCAAACGCGATTGTTTTCTGCAATCAGAATTTCTGATGATTTATTAAATGACAAGAGTTATTACTTTGAAGAAGTACTGACCATAAAAAATATGGTGGATGAAAGCCTCTCCCCATTCAATAATGTATTTTTATTGGATGAAATATTTAGAGGCACAAATACCATTGAAAGAATAGCTGCCGGAAAAGCTGTTCTTTCATATCTTGCAGCGCCAAAAAATAATATTGTATTTGTTTCTACGCATGATATTGAACTTTTCGAGCTGCTATCCGACGAATATGATCTGTACCACTTTACCGAAGTCATTAAAGAGGAGCAAATCTGTTTTGACTATAAAATAAAGCAAGGCAATCTGCTGACTAAAAACGCTATTCGGATTCTTGAACTCAATGCGTACCCGAAAGAAGTGATTGATGAAGCAAGGCAAATATCACAGCTATTGCAAAACTATTTCCATTAAAAACAACAAAAATCGCACAATTTACGCTTTTTTTTGTATTCACAATAACAACACCTTTTCAAAAAGAACTTCATGATTCCTCTTCCAAATCTTTCAATTCTTCCAGACTTCGCTGAATCTCCTCGATATTTTTATCATAAATCTTTTTGTATGAAAAATACGTGAAACCGATGAGAACAATGAGCAGGCATACCAGAAATGACCACATGAAAACATTGGCATGGAGAAGGGCATAAAAATAGATTCCGAAAAAGCAACAAACCGCAACAATAAATACCGATGCTATTTTTTCTTTCTTAATTATATTGTTATATTTGTTGATATACAATGAATTATAACTTACGGATTTCACAAAGTCAATCTTCATAAGGTACTTGATATGTATCCATTCTAAAATAAGACCGATTGCAAGAAAAACAAACATTGTACCAATAAATAACTTGCCCGCTAACATTTCACTGAAAGGTGTATAACACAACCAGACTAATGCCGGTATACCAGATACAGACACTATAACGTTAAATACATCATAATTCAACAACCGACTGATTGATTTATTTGATTTGGAATAAATCATCTCCTTAATAATACTCTCTTTCATTTTTTCCTGCTTGCTCAAACGTTCGTTCAACGAAGTCCACAAATTTTTTAATTCTTCTAATTCCATACTTGTAAATTTTTACTGATTTGACATTGATTTTAATTTCTCTTTGATACGTTTCAGTTTTGTGGCCACATTACTTAACGTTAATCCGGTGATATCGGCAATTTCCTGATAGGATTTTTCTTCCAGATAAAGCAAAACAATCGCCTTTTCCAAAGTTTTCAGTTGGTAGATCAGACGATAAAGTTCTCGAATATTATCTTCTTCATTATCCGGTTCAAAAACTATTTCATTGGAAAAAGAAAGCGGCACTTGCCGTCGATGCTTGCTTTCTTTACGCATACCGGAAATACAAGTGTTCAAAGCGATTTTGTAAATCCAAGTCGAAAGACTGCTTTCGTTCCTGAATTTCGGATAAGCTTTCCATAGATTGAGAACTGTTTCCTGATACAAGTCTTCCATGAGAAAACAATCCGAAACATAAAAAGAACATACTTTATAAACGATGCGTTCGTTGGCCTGAACCATTTTTATAAAGTCTGACTCCATTGTTACTTGCTCCGTCTTGTCCATTATTTATTGCCGTTTATCTAATTAGTCGCAAGAAAGTAAAAAAAATGACAACTTAAACTATTGTTAAGTAAATTATATTTTGCCGTCATTGCGAAGCCGAAGGCTGAAGCAATCTAATTACTACATCTCTTTCTCCGGATTGCTTCGGGCTTCGCCCTCGCAATGACGATACGACGTTTTTTATTTTACTTAACATTAGTTTTTAGTTTTTACCTTTTAGTTTTTACCTTTCCTATAAATCCGCCAATACAGCAAAGGCACAACAAATAAACTGACCGGCGTTCCGATAATCATTCCACCTATCGTAGCGATTGCCAAAGGTTTTTCTAATTCCGAGCCGATATCGTGACTGAAAAGGAGTGGCGCCATACAAACAATAGAGGTCAGGCTGGTCATCAGAATAGCTTTCAAACGGCGGCGGCCTGCTTCATGAATGGCGTCCATCAAGGGATAACCCTCTCGACGCAGTTGGTTCATGATATCCACTTTCAGTATACTGTCGTTGATGATAACGCCACAAGAGATAACAATTCCGATGGCGGACATCAGGTTCAAGCTATGTCCCAGCGCTATCAACAAGGCAATAGAAGCCGTGACATCAATCGGAATCTCCAACAGTACCAACAAGGGCTGTACAAAACTTTCAAATTGCGCAGCCAGAATAAAATACATCAACAGGATAGATATGAGCATGATAACAATCAGTTCATTAATCATCTTCTTATTGGAAAAGAAATTTCCCGAAAAATCCACGTCCCAGTCTTTGTTTTCATTTGCATGTTGTCGGGCTATCTGTATAATTTTGTCAGCATTATCCGTATTGGAAAATTCCATCGGGATATATTCTCCTTTTTTGCCGGAAACAATGGTTTTCAAATCTTCTGCAGGCGTTACAGATACCAAAAATCCGAGCGGGATTTGTACCTGTTGCTCACCGGACCCGGTAGACGCATTTACCAAGGTATTCTCAATCACATCATGAACATTTTCTTCCGCATTACCCAAAACAATCGGTAAATATTGCTGATAGGAGCGGAGCACGGAAAATGAATTTTCTGTGAAACCGGTTTTCAATGCCCTGTACACTTCATCATAGGCAACTTTATACAGGAGTAACTTCTCCCGGTCGATATGCAGGTTCAATTGTTTTTGAAAAGAGATGCCGGTCAGTTCCGCTCCGGTCATCCGTGTCAAATCGTTTTCCAACTTGCGGATAGTTGGCGCGTCGGGCATATCCGTCCGGTTCCGGGTATAATATTCTACCGTCAAATCAGGGTCGCCGGTAGTGAAAATTTTCTCAAAAATGGTGGTAACCGGCGCAAAAGAGATGATAGCCTTGGGATAGTGTTTTGAAAAATAAGTCTCAATTGTCTTCTTTATATTTTCTATGTCTTTCTTCTTCGGCGTTTTCAGGTATACCTCGGTTTCCGATGAAGTTCGTTCCCTTTCACGATTCAACAGGAATTGCTGTTGTGCGACCAAGGCCGAGTGTTCCACTGTCAAGGCGTCAACGGCTGACAGAAAAGTCAGTGTCCGTTCCTCATTTTCCTGCACATGGATATTTTCGTTCCACTCTATGTTGACCAATAGTTCATTTTGACTGATATCCGGCATTTTTTCTTTCCGGATAATGCTAAACAGCCAGAAACACAGCGGTAAAACGCCAATCATGATAATTGTAGTAAGCATCTTATGCGAGAAAACCCATTCGATGCCGACTTCATAGATTTTTTCGACGGAAAATCCTTTTTTCACTTCCGGATGCACTTGCTCGACCTGTTTTGACAAGTTCTTCGCAGCGAATTTTGTGGAAAAAACCAATTTATACAATACCGGCAGCAACATGATACCGGTGATATACGACACCAGCAGTCCTATCGTGATGGAAAACGCCTGGTCGAAGAAAATAGCGCCGGCAATGCCACTCAGAAAAATCAGCGGAACAAATGCAGAAATGGTGGTGAATACGGAACTGAGCATGGGGGCAATCACTTCATTGGTCCCTTTGATGCAGGCATTGTCGATAGATAAACCTTTCTGACGGTATTGCCCGATATTGTCGGTCACAATAATGGAATTGTCTATCATCATCCCCAAGGCAAGGATGAGTCCGGTCAGTGAAACCACATTGAGAGAGATATGACAGAGATAGAAAAACAGCAGACTGATAATCAAGGAAATAAACATGCTCAACCCGATTATTACCGGCGATTTGATGTCGCGCATGAAAAGAATGGAAACCAAGCAAACAAAGAGAAAAGCCAGTAACAAGTTCTGTTGCAAATTGGAAATCGTATAATCCAAGAGTTCCGTCTGATTTTGCGAAATATTGAATTCAATTTCCGGATAAGTGTTTTTGAGGTGGTCGATTACCTTGTTCAAAGCGCCTTGCATTTTCGACATGTTTTCGTCCGCCTGTTTGATAATCGACAAGGTAACGGCTCGTTTCCCGTTGTACAGCGCCATTCCTTTTTCTTTTTCCGGTGCAATCTGCACTTGGGCGAAATCTTTTAATTGAAAAATTTTGTCATTTTTTCGCAAATAGATGTTTTGGATATCTTCTACCGTACGCAGGACGGCCGAAAATTTAATGTTGTATTCGTAATAGCCGTCGCGTACCATCATACTGCCCGGTTCGATATTGTTGTTGTTCAGAGCCGATTCGATATCCGGAAGGGTGAAACCGGTAATTGCGAGTAAGTTATTGTCTGGTTGGATAATGACTTCTTTGTTAACCAATCCGGTCACATCGACCATGGCTATTTCCGGCAGTTGTTCGATTTGCCGTTTGATAACCGTTTCGGAGAGTTCACACATATCCAGGAACCGGGTTTGGTTGGCGCCCAAAGTATCTTTCAAGGTCAGGTTCAGGTTAAACACCGGGATATCGGTAGCGCTGGCTTTGATAACGCGGGGACGCTCCACATCACGTGGAATATAGTTCATGGCCGCGTCTATTTTTTCATTGACTTCAATAAAAGCCAGGTCATTATCCGCTCCATATTCAAAACTGAGGCGGATAATAGCGCTTCCGTCCCGCGTTTCGGTGCGGATATCGCGCATCTTACCGACTTGCAGTAACTGTTGCCGGATAGGGTTTACGACTGTATTCTCCAATTCCCGCGCCGACATGTTTTTCCCTGAAACCTGCACGGTGATTTCAGGTATGGCAATATCGGGCAATAAAGAAACCGGGACATTCAAATAAGTGATGATGCCGAGTATAAAGAAAGCCGTAAATGCCATGAATACGGCTATGGGACGGGAGATTAGGAATTTTATCATGGAGGAGAAGGTAAAAACTAAAAGGTAAAAAGGCCGCTTAGTTTTACCTTTTAGTTTTTAGTTTATTAGTTTTACCGGTGTTTCATGCGCCAAATTAATATTGCCCTCATAGATTACGCTGTCGCCGGCTACGAGACCCTCTGTGACAACATAGCCGCTGGAGTTTTCGAGTCCGGTTTGGACATAAACCCAATTGGCAAGTCCGTTTTTCAGTGTGAAAACCACTTTTTTGTTCGTTCGGAGTACCAGCGCTTCTTTGGGAATCACCAATTGTTTGCCGAGGGAACGTTGCAGGCGGATTTTCACATTCATACCATCATAAAGCCGGTTTTGGGGATTACCGATAAGGGCTTTCACCAAGACCATTCCGTTTTTATCAATCGAAGGGTTAATTTCCGAGACCTGGCCATCGCAAGAATAGTCGTTTACCGAGAACGGCGAGACCTGGACTTTATCGCCGGTGCGGATAAAAGGCAATTCGGTTTCCAATATCCGAAATTCCGCTTCCGGACGGCTATTGTCGATAATCGTGCAAAAAGGCTCTGCACTGTTGGGCAGGTTGTAGACTTTGGTCGACAGGTTGGCCACTACGCCATCGAAAGGGGCGTATAGCGATGAATTTTTCAGGTTGTATTCAGCCAAAGCATATTGATTGGCGCTTTGGTCATAATTGCTTCTCATCTTGGCCAATCGCATGATATCTTGGGGAATAGCCGCCGTATCGTTCAGCGAATAACCCTGACCAATCAGTACATCTTGCAATTCGAGGCGGGCGCGTTCGAGGTTGTCTTTAGCCTGGTCTAAGGTATTTTGCAGCCGGAACTGGTCGAGCATGGCGATTTTCCGGCCTTTACTTACCCGGTCGCCGTTTTTTACATAGATAGCGACCACATTCTCCGAGGTCTGAAACCGCAAATCCGCCCTGCTTTGGGCAGAGACCGTGCCGTTCGCAATTAATTCATGCTGAAAATCGGTCAATTCCAGACGCATCGCGCTCACTTCCGTGTCTTCATCGGGCAAGACGGTGGAAACATTCCCTTCTCCGGCCTTTTCTTTCCCTGAAGAACAGGAAAAAAGCAGGAGGAAGAGCAGGTAATAACATCTCTGTTTCATGTGTACATAATTTAGCAGGTATCAGGATACAAATTTAGTAAATAATAATGGAAATCTCTGTATTTTAGAGAAATAATTTATATTTATCAACATAACACTATTCATTTGATGCAAAACGCTGCAATCGGATCGCTACCAAAAAACCTGTTCCCCATCTTCATAAGTGAAAGGCCTTTCTTCTTTCCCTTTGGTGCGGTCGCGCAGCCAATAAATGGTTTTTGAGGGTACTTGTTTGTAGTTCAGAATTGTATCTGTCGCTACCTGTTTCCCCAAAGAAACCCAGTCCTTTTCGCCCCAATACAGAAACTCATATTCATCACCGGGAAAAACATTGTTGTCGTCATTTCGGAACCAGTACCGGATGCGGGTAATGTATTCCGGCTTTTCAAATTTCAATCCGACCCAGGGGTCTTCTGTCCAGGCAGCAAAAAAGGTGGAAATATCCCCATCGAAAACACTCAGTTTGGTGGTTCCGGGATCATTCTGGTAGGAACCTTCCGTACCGATTATTTCTCCTTTTAGCTGTGTGTCACCGGAAAAGAATTGTAATTCAGCCATAAAGTTTCCGCTTTCCGTCGTTCCGATAAAACGGGCATAACGATAAGGCTTTTTCAGTTCGGGGTATAAATCCGTGTGTCCGAGTATTGCCGGTTCGGTTGCCGTGAACAAAGTCACCGAATCGCTGAAATCAGGCTTGTTGGCAACCTGAAACCGGCCGCCGATGAAGCGGTCTTGATACCTGAATTGTCCTGACCACCACCATGGAAGTGAAAATTTGCGTGCGATACGCATATCCTGCTTGTGATTTTCATCGGCCTTTGCGAGAAATACGGAGCCGTCTTTTTGAGGTATAAAAGGATACGATTCTGCCTTATACGCTTTTTCATCTCCGGTACAGGAAGCGAGCTGATACAGAATCTCAGGTTCCAACCAGCGCAGGGTAACTTTTCCGTCTTTCACCTCTTCTGAAGTTATCGGCACCCAATAAGCATTGTTAAAAACGCAGACATACAACACATCACCATTCTTGAAATTATCTGCCACTTCGAGAGTAACAGGGTTTTCATAAAAGTACAGCGACGAAACATTTTTAGCAAACGGATTTAATAGCGTTTCCGGAACATGGATTGGTTTTCCGTTGTATTTTACAGGAAATGATTCGGGCTGCAGGGCATAATATTTCCGGTATACAACGCCCAATTTAAGTTCGATGGACATCTTTTCTTTTGGCGTTTTATCCAATTTGTAATAGTAATCGAAAGCCACACAATGGCCGGTAGTGTCGCGCATGTAATTCCACCAGTGTACAGTATTGTGTTTGTTTGGGTGTTGCACCATGATGTCGATACCGGTTGGGACGCCGATAGAACGCATCACATAGCACAGCATATCCATCTGTTCCTGACAGGTTCCGTAGCGCAGATTCAGGAGTGTCAGCGGGCCGAGATTCGGCGAACTCAAATCGTCGGCAAAGACCCATTCCGGTAACTTTTCAGTGGTTTTGTTGTTTATATAATTGAAAATAATCATGCAGGCTTCGATGGGGTCGTTTTTATCAAACTGTGCCGTATCAATCATTATTTGATACTTGTTGTGATAAATTTCTTTCCAGTCTTCTATCGGCTCAGTTCCAACACGATAAGGAAGCAACTCTTCACAAAAATCGTCGAAGGAAAGATATTTGCCCCAGGGGGTATATTCCCACAGGTAAAAAGAATAGTCAATATTGCGAATCAGGTAATCGGAAGTAATCACTTGTGCATCGTAGGTTAAGACAAACTCGTCCCGGCTCAAAGAGCCGTATTCGGCTTCAAAATTCTTGAGCGTCTGCTTCGAAGGTTCATCTTTTTGGATGTAAACCTTAAAAGCATCCAGCTGCGCACTGCTCCGGCAGTAGTGATACCGCATGTTTTCGATCAGGAAACAGGCGGCGCGGTATTTCAGCGAATCCGCCGGGTCTTGCCGGTAATGCTGCAAAACCTTTTCCAGTTCCGGGCGGTTCTCGCCGGCAAATTGCAAGGTTTGTTCCAGTCGCGTGGTCTTTGAGCATGCAAAGAAAATGAGCATGATGAGGATATACCCCCCAGCCCCCTGAAGGGGGAGTGTGGGGTTTTTATGCTTTTGTGTGTTTATTGAATATAACTGTTTCATACTTAGTTAATTATAAATTATGAATTATGGGTATCATTTTCTTTTTTTAGTTTTTACCTTTCATTTTCTCCGCTTCCCGCCTCATTTCCCTCACCGCCTGCGACTGCACTTTTGGTTCTTTGGTTTGCACGATGGCAGCTGCTTCGCGGGCTTTGTCTGTTTGTCCCGTTTCGGCATAGAGTTTCATCAGCAGGTACCAGGGATACAGGCGGTTGGGAACCAGTTGCGTGGATTTGACCAATGCCGCTTCCGCTTTATCATATTCTTTCAATGCCTGGTAATTTTTTCCCATCACATTGGAGAGCATCGGGTCGCAACTGATCTCTTGGGCACGGCGCAGAACTTCGTTGCTTTTGGTGAGCAGGTCATGGCGTCCCCGGCCCGGCATCTCCTGATTAACCGCTTTCGATAAACTCTGCGCATACTCAAACAGAAACTGTATCTGATCGTTCAGGTAAGGATAAAGCGTTTCGTAATTCGCAGCTGCTTCATTGTACAGTCCGGCATGGTAATAGCTCCGGTTTTTGTTCCACTGCTTATAAGCCTCATAAACAGGGTATTGCTTGTAGAGGCAAAAAGAAGTGAGTAACAGGCATAGCAGTGCAATAGAACACGAACGACACTTTCCTCGCGCTGTCATTGCGGGCTTGACCCGCAACCCCCTGTCAATGCCTCCGCTCCCATCTTGGGATTGCGGGTCAAGCCCGCAATGACGAGGGGTGTCATCCGCTCCATCCGCGTTCCATTCTGCTGCGCTTATCAGAAAGACCAAAACAACAAGAAAAGGCAAAACGCTGAAAGGGTAGGAAAAGCAGGCAAAAACCAACAGCGCTACCAAAGACCCTAATCGCCCCCAGGCGCCTGCCTTGAACATGTTGCGAATCGCCAAACCGATAATCGCAAGAAAAAGCAAAAGCGAAATTATTCCCGATTCAATTGCAATTTGCAAAAACTCGTTGAAGCCGTATTCCGGATTACCGGCTACATACGCTTCCGTTTCCGTTGCATTTCCTGAAGCAAAATAAGCCGCCTGGGCATCGCCATACGCGCCGGAGAAATTGCCCAGGCCAACGCCGAAAGGATGTTTCGACACAGTTTGCAGGGAAACTTTCCAAGTCAATAGCCGTCCGTCGGCAGAATCTTTTTTCAGGAAATACAGGCCGGTACAGGCGGCGGATAAAAGCAGCATCACAGCACATACCCTCAAGCCTACCCCTACCCCCAAGCCCCTGAAGGGGGCTTTTGGTTTTGTGAGGTTAAAAAATTTTGCAGCATATTTGGGGTAAATTGCTACTGCGCTGCCTGCGATAGCCGCCAACCAGGCCGCACGGCTCATGGCGGCGGGAAGAACCAACAGGATGGCGATGCAGGTGAGGACACTCAAGCCTACCCCCCACCCCCTGAAGGGGGCTTTGCCGTAGCTAAGTCCAAAGCCCCCTTCAGGGGATTGGGGGTAAGCCAAAGGGAAAACCACAGCCAAATAGCCGGAATAGGGACCGGGATTGAAAAACGAGCCGGTCAATTTGAATATACCGTGTTGCGACTGTTCAAAACCGTAGAGTTGCAGCAAGCCCCAAACGGCTTCCACCAAGCCCGTGAGAATAATAACAGGACAAATCAGGTTCGTCATTGCGTGCTTGACACGCAATCTCCTGAAACTACTGTGTATCAAGCGAAAACTAAAATACAAAACCACCAGCAGACCCAAAATCGTCAGTTTGGTAGTGTTTTGGGAGGCGTCGTTTAAAACCAGGGCGGAAACATATACACTTGCAACAAAGCACAATACCAGGGTGTCCATTGCTGAAAACCTTGGCGTCTCTCTGCCGCCTTTGCGGTTAAAAACAGTTCCGGCCGGTGCAGTCAGACCCACCAACCCCATGCTTGCGTAGAACCAGAAATACTTACCGGATACTACGCCGTTGGCCAAATCTTTGCTTACGACAAAAACGGTGGCCAATACCAATAAAAATGGTAGCAGAACACAGGCAGAAGAAAATGTCATCCGCGTTCTATTCCTCATTTCACCGCTTTGAATATCCTGTTCCATCTGCGTTTTTTTGTGAGCATATCTTTGGATTGCCAGATTACGGCTGCTTTCCCCACGATGTGGTCTTCGGGCAGCAAGCCCCAATAGCGGGAATCGCGGGAGTCGAAGATATAATCGCCTGCCATAAAGTAGTAATTCATTTGGAAGGTATAATCATACAAAACCCGGTCGCCCAGGTACAGTTTCCCGTCACGAAGCCTTACCGGCCGGTCTGTTTCGTATTCAATCAGGTTTTTATACAGGACATAGTTAAGCGTATCCAGGTGCACAGTATCTTTGGCTTTGGGCACATACAGCGGCCCGAAGTTTTTGATTGTCCAGCCAAAATTTGCCGTATCGTGCGGAAAGCAATTGAAAATCTCCGGTGGAAAAAGGCTGTCGGCTTTTTGCGACAGTTCGACTTCCCTTTCGTAGTGCCCTAACTTGTCGGTAATGCCTTTCACTATATAAATGCCGTTTTCGATGGAAAAGGTATCGCCGGGCAGGGCTA
>JAITQA010000133.1 GCA_031289145.1 Dysgonamonadaceae bacterium
TGTTGTCCGATGATAGCGGGATTCCGGTCAGCAGCGCCGTCCATTTTGTCGCCGGAGGAAGTTACGAAACAAAAGATTATCTGTTCGATGTGGAAGCTTATTATAAAAAACTCCACGACCTGAGTGAATATACCTTGCGGTTTGCGCCTTCCTTTGTCGACAACAGCAGTTATCAGCAGTTTTTTTACAATGGCGAAGGGTATTCCCGCGGCATTGATTTCCTTTTACAGAAAAAATACGGCAGACTGACCGGTTGGTTGGCTTATACGCTGGGCGAAACCCGCTATCATTTCCCGGTTTACGGCAACGGGTATTTTCCTGCCAATCAGGATGTAACCCATGAGTTTAAAACCGTTCTGACCTACAAACCCATCAAGGATTTAACGTTCTCGACGACTTGGATTTTCGCTACCGGAAAACCATTCACCGAACCCATAGGCGCTTACACCTTGAATACGCCGAACAGCGGCGACATGAATTTTATCGTGGTAGATAAAAAAAATAACGCCCGGTATCCCAATTATCACCGCTTGGATTTATTGGCAAAATACGATTTGTCGTTTATCAAGGAAGTGAAATCAAGCATCAGCGTTTCGTTGTTCAATGTATATGACCACACGAATGTCTGGTACAAGGAATATGCTTTCGACGGAGCGGTCGGTGTAACGGAAACCAATGTCAATCTTTTGGGGTTTACGCCGAATATCACATTGAGTATACAATTGAAATAATTATAAATCGCAAACCAAACCTGCCATGTTTTCAAAACATGGCAGGTTTTTAAGAATGAAAATAATGAAATACGGAATTATTGGTCTATTTGTAATATTACTCGCAACGGCTTGCGGAGAAGCATTGATGGATTACGAAATCAACATCTCCACACCCGTTGTGGAAGCTTATTTGCAGGAAGGAAGCAACCAACTGAATGTGAAAGTGTACAGTATGGAGGTCTATCTGAAAGACGAGTATGACCTTTCCGACCCCATCAGCGGCTTGAAGTTGAAAATCAATGACCGGGAACTGACGGAAACCGCTTCGGGAACGTATTCTCTATTTTTGGGAAGCGATACTATCCGGGGACTTCAGAATTATGATTTACAGTTTGATTATCAAGGAAAAACGGTATCCGCTTCAACATCCGTTCCGCAAGCGGTGACCCATCTGAGCATCGAACCGACTTCCATTACCCGTACTTCGTCCTATTATTTTTGGGATACGGCGGATACGACCGAAATCAAACTGACGTGGGACGACCCCGACCACAGTTATTATCAGGTTTATATCGAAAGTCCCGCCACATCCGATATGCCGTCAATGGGTGGAGGCATGCAATTCCGCCGCCGGATGATGCAGCCGTTCCAAGGCAGCAGTTACGCTACGACTTCACGGGAATTCATGTCGGTGGGCGCTTATAGCATTTACGTTTACCGGGTAAATAAGGAATATGTCGACCTCTACGAGCGGATGAGTTCATCGGATTTGTCCAATCCGGCAAGCGCCGTTCAAAACGCTTTCGGCATATTTACGGCAATGAGCGTAGCCGGTGTACGGTTTTATGTATATGAGAGCGAAGACGAGTAAAAAGCAATGAGATATAATGAAATCCGCATTAAAGTCAATAAAAAATGGGGAAAACATAAACTATCAGCTGACCTCTCGTTTTTTGCAGTCAAGCTCATTCTTTATGAAAATACTTTATTGGCATCACAATTGAAATTACTATTAATGGAATAAATATTGAACAACCAACTAACAATAATGTTGTACCCGCCGGGTCTTCTGCTGAAAATTCACTATATTCCGAAAAACACGCTAATAGAAAGAAAAAACTTACAATACCCAATACAACAGAAATAAAAAATGCCAAGAATTTGTTTTTCCAAATCAATAAAACAGACATAATAATTACGCACGCAAGCATGAAATAATTCACAAATGATCTACTTATAAGTTCTCCAAAGAAACAATATATTGCTCCCGAAAGAAGTAAAATTTCTGGAATGTATAAAGCTAATTTTTTGCGACTTATTTTTCCTTATTTTGATTATTTAAACGATAAAACGATTCTTATATTGCGCTTCAGAATAATTTTTCATATAATATCCAACCCTAAATCTTCGCTAAATGTCCGGATAGTTATTGCGATACAATCACTTGATTGTTCCTGATTTTTCAAATGAAGTAATTTTGCCAGTATTTTTCCTAAAACTTGTCTAATTATTTCGGCTTGTCTTGTTAGATAATCTTTTGTTCCATATTATTATATTTTAATCCCGTTCGTCTTTCGTCTTTACTTTATTGGTTTAGAACCAAAATGAATTATTAAATAAAGAACCAAAGAAAGAATAGCTATTGTTATTAAAACAAAAAGATATGTTTTGAGAACTTGTTTCCAATGTAATTTTACCTTTTGAATTTTATATTCTCCTTCTTCTCCGTCATCCCAGCCATCAAGCACACGATATGAACAAATAGGAATAATTGGTACAAATAAAATGACAATCCATTTTGTTGCTGTATAAGAGCCATCTTCCCAACTTTCATCTTCTGAACCATACAATTTGGTTCCACATCCATTTATTGTAAACATAATGAAAATAATATTTGCTGTAATTATTGCAAAGGTAAGGCTTTTTATTTGAAAAACAATCATCTTTATTCTTTCGTTTTCCTGTAAAACTGCGCCGAAACAAAACGACAAAATTTCAACTGCTTTACCCATGAATTCTCTTGCCATGCTTTATCCCCAATAATGACTACGGATAACTCTCTGAAATAATTCCCGATTTTCAGTTGTTTTAATTTTTTAAATTTGCTCATATTTATTGTTTTTTTATGTTTCTGTAATTCCGGATAAAAATAGTTTACCAACTCTGTATAAGTGTCTTGAGTCGAAAGGCAGGTATCAATCAGATAATCGAAAGCCACAAAATGATTGGAGGTTTCAATTATATCGTCAACCGGCACAGCCTCTTCGTCTTTGAAACCGATTGTGCGGGTTTCAAAAATGTAGCGAGTTTGTTCTTCGGTTAATCGGCTGCCTTCAATCCTGTTAGAATTGTAAGCAAGATTTATCTGTGTTTTATGATATAAACCGCCCTTTC
>JAITQA010000115.1 GCA_031289145.1 Dysgonamonadaceae bacterium
ATCCGGTGATTATGTTGGTAAAGCATAAGAAATAGAATAACAGCCGTATTTGAAAGACATGGAACGGGATCAATCAGGTAGCTATTTTGCTCAGACATTTCACTTGACCTGAAAGTCCCCTGCGGGACTGCAAGAAATTTCATTCGGGTTGAGCGGAAAGGGGATGCCCATTACCCCCAATCGCTACGCTTCATTGGGGGTTATTTACCTTGAACACTGCATGTTCTGCCAATATCATATTTTTCTTCTGTTGGAATCGAAACAACCGCTTTTAAATCTTTTAAAGTAGAATTAGCAAAATAATTAGATTTTTTATTGATAAATCCCGAGTATGCAAAAATTATGGGGGAGAATGGAAAAACACGATTCGTTGCCGGACGGCCCGGTCAATTGAACATTTAGACAATAAAAACGTCCCGTAGAAATGCCTTGTCGGTTTTGATTTTTCTCAATGCCATCTGTGAGGCTTCCTGCTGGGATTCTTTCTTGGAATAACCGGTGCCGACGCCGCCTAATTTTCCGTTCAGCAAAGCCTGACTATGGAAAATCGGATTGTTGTCATTGTCTTTGTATTTCTCTACAAGATTAAATTCCAGTTCCACTTTGTATTTCTGGCTCCATTCCAACAGTTTCGATTTGAAATTGACTTCTTTTTTGGCTATGGCGTCAATATTGATACAGGCTTTGATTATTTTTTCTGCAACAAAACGGTAGGTTTTTGCATAACCTAAATCTAAATAAATTGCGCCGATAAATGCTTCCAATGCATTTCCCAGAATATGGTTTTTTTGTAATTTGGTGTAGGAAGAAGCAACGAGTAATTTGTGAAGTCCCAACTCACGTGAAACCATATCAAGGGTTTCGCGTTTCACAATTTTGGATCGCGTATTGGTGAGAAAACCTTCGTTGCGGCGGTTGTATTTTTTGAAAAGGATGTCTGCAATAACGGCATCCAGAATCGCGTCACCCAGAAATTCAAGTCTTTCGTTGTTGTAGTAATGTCCTTTGTGGTTTTCTATGGAATAGGATTTGTGTAAAAGCGCCTCTTCGTATAAGCTGACGTTACGGGGGAAAACGCCTGTTATTTTGTATATAGCAAAATAAGACTCTTTTTTCGGATGAAAAAGGAGTCTTATTCGATGCAATAAATTAATCAACACGGTTATTCTATATACTTCTTAACGATAATACAAGCATTGTGTCCGCCAAAACCAAAAGTATTGGAAAGGGCGTATCTAACTTCTCTTTTTTGCGCTTTATTGAAAGTGAAATTCAGCTTATAATCAATTTCCGGATCATCATCTCCCTCAGCATGGTTGATAGTAGGAGGAACAATATCGTTTTTAACAGCCAGGATGCATGCCAACGCTTCAACCGCACCGGCAGCGCCCAACATGTGGCCTGTCATCGACTTTGTAGAACTGATGTTCATTTTGTAAGCATGTTCCCCAAAAACTACCTTTATCGCTTTCACTTCGGAAGGGTCTCCCACCGAGGTAGAAGTGCCATGCACATTGATATAATCTATCACCTCACATTCCAGACCGGCATCAGCCAAGGCATTTCTCATTACCAGTATGGCGCCCAAGCCTTCCGGGTGAGAAGCCGTAAGGTGATAAGCATCGCCCGACGCACCTCCTCCGGCCACTTCCGCATAGATTTTTGCACCCCTGGCCAAAGCATGTTCCAATTCTTCAAATACCATGCAAACGCCACCTTCTCCCATTACAAACCCATCTCGACTGCCACTGAAAGGTCTGGAAGCCGTTAGTGGAGAGTCGTTGCGGGTCGAAAGCGCATTCATCGAATTGAATCCGCCAACGCCCGAAACCGTTATGGCAGCTTCGGCTCCTCCGGTAATAATGGCATTGGCTTTCCCCAAACGAATCAGGTCGTAGGCAGAAACAGCGCCGTTCGTAGAGGAGGCACAAGCGGAAACCGTTCCGAAGTTCGGCCCCCTGAAACCATAAATAATGGAAATATGGCCGGCAGCAATATCACCAATCATTTTGGGAATAAAAAAAGGATTGAATTTCGGCCCGATTTCAGGATGCTGAAAAAAATAGCCTACCTCTTGGTCGAAAGTGTCAATACCGCCTATTCCGGACGAAAATATAACGCCAATCCTGTCCTTATCTATCCCTTCTGCATCCAAACCGGCATCTATAACCGCCTCTTTGGCCGCTACTACAGCGAATTGGGCATATCTGTCTAATTTCCTTGCTTCTTTCCGGTCAAAATGATCGTTCAGATTGAAATCTTTGATCTCGCAAGCAAATTTAGTTTTGAATTTCTCTGTGTCGAATAATGTAATGGGTCCGGCTCCACTTACGCCGTTCAGTAAGGAGTGCCATGTCGTTTCGACATTGTTTCCTATCGGCGTAATTGCTCCCAGACCCGTCACAACAACTCTTTTTAATTCCATCTGGTTTTAATTGAGTTATTCACTTCCCGCCTTTTCAACATAAGCGATAGCATCTCCCACTGTTGAAATCTTTTCAGCCTGATCGTCGGGAATCGTTACGCCAAATTCTTTTTCAAATTCCATGATTAACTCGACCGTATCTAACGAATCCGCACCTAAATCATTGGTAAAACTTGCATCGTTGGTAACTTCCGATTCTTCTACGCTTAGCTTATCAACGATAATGTTCTTTACTCTTTCTGCAATTTCAGACATAAATTTAAATTTTTAATTAGTAATATAAAGATTTGTTTCTATTTTTGCAGTGCAAAGATAAGGAGTTTTATTGAAAGAAAAAAAGAAATCATAAATAAATTGCACAATATTTATTTTTGTGTGCATTAAATAATATTTTATATATGAAGAAAGTAGCTCTTTTCGCATCCGGTTCCGGCTCAAACGCCGAAAATATCATTCACTATTTTCAGGATAGGGAGGATATTTCTTTTCCTTTGATTATCAGTAATAACAAAGCGGCTTATGTCCACGAAAGGGCGAAGCGATTGCATATTCCCTCCTATACCTGTGGGAAAGAAGCATTCGAAAACGGCGAAGCGCTCTTGTTGTTGCAGCAAAACGAAATTGATTTCATTGTACTGGCCGGTTTTTTACTGAAAGTGCCTGAACGTATGCTGCAAGCCTATCCCCAAAAAATCATCAATATTCATCCTGCCCTTTTGCCGAAATTTGGAGGAAAAGGCATGTATGGCTCGTATGTTCATGAAGCGGTAGTTGCTGCCAAAGAAACAAATACAGGTATTACCATTCACTATGTGAACGAAAATTACGATGAAGGACAAATTATTTTTCAAGCAAAATGTGCGGTATTGCCGACGGATTCGCCCGATGATGTGGCGGCGAAAGTGCATGCACTGGAATATGAATATTTTCCCCAAGTAATCAATTCAACCATTTTTTCGACAAATACCTGACCGGATAAAAAACGGCTATAAATCCAATGGAGAGCACGGTTAGCATGATAAAAATCAAATCGACAGCAGAAATAATAACCGGATAGGCTTCTACGGAAAAATTTAACCCCGTACCTAATTTCAACCATCCGAAATACTGTTGACCTAAGCATATCAAAATGCCCGTGACAATCCCGAAGACAGCGCCTATGGCTGAAATCATCCAGCCTTCGAACAAAAATATGCGGGAAATCAACCGATTGTCAGCGCCTAAGTTCCGGAGTGTCGCTACGTCGTTTTGTTTCTCGACGACCAGCATCGAAAGCGAACTGGTGATGTTGAAAATCGTAATCAGCATGATAAAGCACAACATCAGAAAAGAAACCCATTTTTCGATATTTATCATTTTAAATGTATCTTCTTGTTGTTGATAACGGTCTTTTACCTCAAAACCATCACCTAATATCTTTTGAATTTTAGCCTGTACCTGATTGACCCGACTGCCTGCTTTCAGTTTGAGTTCCCAAGCGCTGACTTCTGTTTGGTAATCAAATAATTCACGGGCCAAATCAATGGGCACCATCATATAATTTTCGTCATAAACCGGCTGATTGACCCTGAAAATACCGCCGATATAAACATAATCCGACGATAAAGAACTGCTTGGATTGGCCGTATTAACAGCGACATTTCGTTTCGGCGCATAGATTTCCAACGGGAAAACAAAACCGGCATTTACCCCCAAAGTGTAGGACAAACCCAAGCCAAGTAAAGCGAAATTATTTACGCCATTGGTAAGTTTCAATTCACCATCTATCAAAATATCCGCAAAATCGGATGATACGGCGAAATTGTCGCTGACGCCTTTCAAAACCGCACGCGATTGTTTCCCTCTATAATTGATATAGGCATTGTCTTCCAAACTTTCGACGATGATATCGACTTCAGGTATCGCTTCAATTTGCAGAAATAAATCGGTATTGGGATTGAAAACTTTTCCTTTGACGGGCGTTATTTTTAGTTCCGAGTCGAATGCACTGAACATATCCGCAATCAATCCTTGAAAACCATTGAAAACGGAAAGCGTACACACTGAAGCCATAGTCGCAACGGCTACACCGCAAACAGCTATCAAAGAAATAATATTGATGGCATTATGCGATTTCTTTGAGAAAAGATACCGCTTGGCTATGTAAAACGAAAGATTCAAGCTATTTTACTTGTCTTGATTCAACAATTGGTCGATGTTTGCCAAATAATCAATGGAATCGTCCAAGAAAAAAGACAATTCGGGTATCCTGCGAACCTGTTTCCCGATTCTCAGACCTAATTCATACCGGACGGATTTCTTATGTGTGTTGATATTTTCAACCATTTCCGCGCCCTTTTCCGAAGGGAAGACACTCAGATAAGCTCTTGAAACGCTTAAATCCGGACTCATCCTCACTTTTGTTACCGATATCAAAACACCGGGCATTTGTTTCGTCTGAAGAAGGAAAATTTCTCCCAAATCCTTTTGTATCAAACGTTCGATTTTTTGTAATCTTGTATTATCCATTTTTTTTGTAAATAATCGTTAGTCTATCCCGTAAAGATACGATAATTTTCCTTCACAACAAAGGAAAATTAGCCAACACTTCCTTCCAGACTGATTTGAAGCAGTTTTTGCGCTTCAACGGCAAATTCCATCGGGAGCTTGTTCAAGACTTCCTTGGCATAACCGTTTACTATCAGGCCAACAGCCTCTTCGGTAGGAATACCCCGTTGATTGCAATAAAACAACTGGTCTTCGCTTATTTTGGAAGTAGTCGCCTCGTGTTCCACAATGGCGGTTTCATTCTGTATATCCATGTACGGAAAAGTATGGGCGCCACATACATCACTCAGCAACAAACTGTCGCATTGGGAATGATTACGCGCATTTTCCGCAGCCTTGTTGATACGCACTAAGCCTCGATAGCTGTTCTGACTTTTTCCGGCGGAAATCCCTTTCGAAACAATCAGGCTTTTTGTGTTTTTACCAATATGAATCATCTTCGTACCGGTGTCGGCTTGCTGAAAATTGTTGGTGACAGCCACCGAATAAAATTCACCCGTAGAATTATCGCCGGCCAAGATGCAACTTGGGTATTTCCATGTAATGGCGGAACCGGTTTCTACCTGCGTCCATGCTATTTTGGAAGCCTCTCCTTTGCAGATTCCCCGTTTGGTCACAAAATTGTAGATACCTCCCACGCCATTTTTATCGCCCGGATACCAGTTCTGCACCGTCGAATATTTTACTTCAGCCCGGTCTAAAACAATAATTTCCACAATGGCGGCATGCAACTGGTTTTCATCGCGAATCGGGGCGGTACAGCCCTCCAGATAGCTGACATAAGCATCTTCTTCCGCTACAATCAGGGTGCGTTCGAACTGACCGGTATTTTTTGCATTTATCCGGAAATAAGTGGATAATTCCATCGGACAACGTACACCTTTGGGGATGAACACGAAAGAGCCATCACTGAAAACCGCGGAGTTAAGCGCTGCAAAAAAATTATCACGATAGGAAACGACGCTCCCCAGGTATTGCTTCACCAAATCGGGATGGTTCTGAACCGCCTCGCTGAAAGAGCAAAAGATAATACCTTTCTCGGCTAAACTTTCCTTGTAGGTCGTCTTGACCGAAACACTGTCCATCACAGCATCAACCGCCATGCCCGAAAGCATTTTTTGTTCGTGCAAAGGGATACCTAATTTGTTAAAAGTGTTCAGCAACTCCGGGTCTACTTCATCCAAATGCTTAGGCCCTTCTTTCGTTTTCGGCGCAGCATAATAAATGATGTCTTCATAATTGATGCCGGGTATTCGAAGATGCGCCCAATCGGGCATCTTCAGCGTCAGCCAGTAGCGATAGGCCTTCAGGCGATACGCAAGCAGCCATTCCGGTTCATTCTTTTTGGAAGAAATCAAACGGATAACATCTTCGTTCAATCCCTTGGCTATAACATCCGTCTTAATATCGGTAACAAAGCCATATTCATAGTCTTTGTTCGTAATTTGGTTCAATATATTATTCGTATCTTCCGGCATAATTTAATTTTAAAAAAAATCTTTGATATGAGGATATATGACAGGAAGCGCTTCACGTACAATGCCGTATAATTTTGATTTGGTTTGCGCTTCAGGGGAAATTACACGGGAGTTTGTGTCAAAAACGGCCAGCACATTGAGTAAAATACTCAGGCTGATAATCCACAGAAAAGCGCCCGACAAGGCGCCGAGTATCCGGTTTAGGGCTTCTGCGGGCGTATAATTGATTATTTTGTCGACAAGTCGCGCAAGTAATGCAAACAAACTCAGGATAATAATGAATGCCGCTATGTAATAAAGTGCACTTGCAACGCCTTGTGAAAGAGAATCGCCTGTCTGAAAATGTGTATGCACAAAATTACGCAACCAAGCAGCCAGACTTCCGGACAACAGCACAGCCAACACCAAGGCTACCAGTGAAATAAGCTGCTTGACAATGCCGTCGAAGAAGCCTTTCACGACACCTGCTGCTACACAGATTGTTATGACTATATCTAACCAGCTCATTTTTAAACTAAAAACTAAAAATTAAAAACTAAAAATTTATAAAGTTTGTTTTACTTCTATTTCTTCGAAAGCCTCGACAATGTCTCCAACTTTAATATCATTAAAATTGTGTATATTCAGACCACATTCGTAGCCTTGCGACACCTCTTTTACATCGTCCTTGAAACGCTTTAAAGAACCTAATTCGCCGGTATATATGACAATACCGTCGCGTATCAGGCGTATTTTATTGCCTCTCTTGATTTTTCCTTCCTTGACCATACAACCGGCAACCGTACCGACTTTGGTAATTTTGAATACTTCCCGTATTTCGACATTGGCGGTAATCTCTTCTTTGATGACGGGTGAAAGCATGCCTTCCATAGCCGCTTTCACTTCTTCTATGGTATCGTAGATAACAGAATACAAGCGAATGTCAACGCCCTCTTTCTCAGCAAGTTTTCGTGCCGATTGAGAAGGTCGCACCTGAAATCCGACGATAATAGCATCGGAAGCCGCGGCCAGAATCACATCCGATTCCGATATTTGGCCTACGCCTTTGTGTATCACGTTTACCTGAATTTGTTCGGTAGAAAGTCGAATCAAAGAGTCCGACAAAGCTTCGACCGAGCCATCCACATCGCCTTTGACGATGATATTCAACTGTTGGAAATTGCCGATGGCAATCCGGCGGCCGATATCATCCAAGGTCAGGCGCTTGCCTGTCCGTAAGGTCTGTTCGCGCTGCAACTGTTCGCGCTTGTTTGCGATTTCCCTGGCTTCCTGTTCCGTTTCCATCACATGGATGGTATCACCGGCCTGCGGAGCGCCGTTCAAACCGAGTATCAATACGGGTTCCGAAGGCCCTGCTTGCGTCACTTTCTGTTCGCGTTCGTTGAACATGGCTTTGACACGTCCGAAGTGTGTCCCGGCCAGGACAACATCGCCCATTTTCAAAGTACCGTTCTGTACCAACATTGTAACAACATATCCGCGGCCTTTGTCAAGAGAAGATTCGATGACCGAACCGACGGCTTTCCTTGTCGGATTGGCTTTCAAATCCAATAATTCCGCTTCTAACAAAACTTTTTCCAGCAACTCCTTGACGCCTATACCTTGCTTGGCCGAAATATCTTGGGATTGGTATTTTCCACCCCAATCTTCGACCAAATAGTTCATCCCGGCTAAAGTTTCTTTTATTTTTTCAGGATTGGCTCCCGGTTTATCTATTTTATTGATGGCAAAAACCATCGGAACACCGGCCGCCGAAGCATGATTGATGGCTTCAATGGTTTGCGGCATCACGTTGTCGTCGGCTGCTACAATGATAACCGCGATATCAGTCACACTGGCTCCGCGGGCACGCATAGCGGTAAACGCTTCGTGTCCGGGGGTATCCAGGAACGTTATCTTACGACCGTCCGACAGTTCCACATTGTAAGCCCCTATATGCTGGGTGATTCCCCCGGCTTCTCCGGCAATCACATTGGTCTTGCGAATATTGTCCAGCAAGGACGTTTTTCCATGGTCGACATGTCCCATAACCGTGATAATCGGAGGGCGAGGAACCAGGTCGGCAGCACTATCTATTTCTTCCGTTATCGCTTCTACTACTTCTGCGCTGACATATTCCGTTTTGTATCCGAATTCGTCTGCTACAATATTGATGGTTTCCGCATCCAAACGCTGATTGATGGAAACCATAATACCAATACTCATGCAAGTAGAAATAATTTGTACTACGGGAACGTTCATCATACTGGCCAAATCATTGGCGGTAACAAACTCCGTAAGTTTGATTACCCTGCTGTCTCTGGCTTCTATTTGCGACTGTTCACTTTGGCGTTGCGATACGGCGTCACGTTTTTCACGACGGTATTTTGCGCCTTTTTTCTGCCCTTTATTGGTCAGGCGGGCAAGGGTTTCCTTGATTTGTTTCTGAACATCTTCTTCGTTTACTTCGCTTTTAACCAATGGTTTGCGGAATTTTAACCGGAGACTGTCCTGTTTGTTAATAGTAGGCACGCCTTTTTCAATATCAATTTTTTCCCGTTTGATACGGTTGCGTTTCTTTTTCTTTTTTGCCTCTTCAACGTCTCCTTTTTTCACCAAAGTCGGTTTTTCCCGCTTTTCATTTTTTACTTCGACCTGAGCCGCTTTTTTTATTTCGGCAGCCTGAGCCGCTTTTCGTTCTTTTTCCGCTCTTTCTTTCTTTTTCTCTTCCTTGGTTTTTTTCTTCGGACGAGTAAATTGATTGATGGACGATAAGTCAATTTTACCGGTTACTTTAATGGCCGGTTCTTTTATGTTTTTAGTATAACGAAAAACTTCTTTTTTTTCTTGGGGCGAATTTTCCTGCACCAAAGTATTTTCTATATTTTCCAATGTTTCTGTTTCTTCTGTTTCTTCAATTTCTTTCGTTTCCTCTGTTTTGGGTTCTTCAGGCTCTTCAATTTCTTCAGGTTCATCAATTTCATCAAGTTCGTCAAGTTCGTCCGGCTCTTCAATTTCTTCCGGTTCGTCAAGTTCGTCCGGTTCGTCAAGTTCTTCTGTTTCTTCAATTTCATCCGGTTCGTCTTCATCATCAAAATCAAGTTGCGATACTTCTTCCATTATTTCAGAACTGACAGTATCTATTTCTTCCTCAACATCATACGGTATTTCTTCTATTGGAAGAACAGGCATTTCTTCTTGTTTTTCCTCTATTACGTCTTTTTCTTTTTGTATGTCCGATTTATTTTTCCCAAGGGCGTCTAAGTCTATTTTACCTACTGTAACAAACTTTGGCAGGTAATCTTCCGGAATTTCAGTCTTGATTTCTTCTACTTTTTTGGGTTTGTCATAGCCGTCTATTGCCACCGCTCCTTTTTTATCCTTATGATGGCGTTCCTGGCTCATTTTCTCTGATTCTATTTTAATAATTTTATCCTTGTCAAATTCCTTGACAAGAAGTCTGTACTCTTCATCACTAATTTTAGCATTGGGATTTTCCTCCGGGGAAAATCCTTTCTTTTGCAGGAATTCTACGACTGTGGAGAGTCCCACATTTAAATCTCTTGTTACTTTATTTAATCTAATAGACATACAACTTTTTTAATGCTTCTTTCCCACTTATTTTCGGCAAAATGAAAAATAACCAGGGAACGTTTCAGCTTATTTATTATTCTTCTTCGAATTCGGTTTTCAGGACACTTAAGAGTTCATCTACCGTGCTTTCTTCCAAATCCGCTTTTTCCATAATTTCTTCCTTGCTTAATGCTAATACATTTTTAGCCGTATAGCAACCTATATTCTTCAAGGAATCAATTATCCACATTTCGATTTCATCGGAGAATTCATCCAAAT
This sequence comes from Dysgonamonadaceae bacterium, assembly GCA_031289145.1. Taxonomy (GTDB): domain Bacteria; phylum Bacteroidota; class Bacteroidia; order Bacteroidales; family Azobacteroidaceae; genus Azobacteroides. The sequence continues at coordinate 10,282 of JAITQA010000115.1, forward strand.
ATATATCTTCTCCATCAATGTCAACGTCCCTGAATACATCAATGGTATATTCCGTCAGCATACTGGCTAATTTGATATTCAACCCGCTTTTGCCAATGGCTAAAGAAACCTCTTCGGGACGCAGATAGACTTCGGCCTTTTTATCTTCTTCATGTATTTTAATGGAAGATATTTTGGCCGGACTTAAAGCCCTTTGAATGAATAGGGCTATGTTGGTAGTATAATTGATTACATCAATGTTTTCATTGCAAAGCTCGCGTACAATTCCATGTATCCGGGCGCCTTTCATGCCCACGCAAGCGCCTACGGGGTCAATTCTGTCATCGTAAGATTCTACGGCTACTTTAGCTCTTTCTCCGGGAATCCGGGCGATTCTTTTGATGGTGATTAAGCCATCGTGAATCTCCGGCACTTCCAATTCAAATAAACGTTGCATAAACAACGGTGAAGTACGGGAAAGGAGAATCTTCGGATTGTTGTTTTGATTATCTACTTTTACAACAACAGCTCTTCGCGCTTCGTTTTTCCGGAAAAAATCACCCGGAATCTGTTCGTTTTTCGGAAGTATTAATTCATTTTCTTCATCATCCAGCAAAAGAACCTCTTTTTTCCATACCTGATAGACTTCAGCAGACACAATCTGTCCGATACGGTCTTTGTATTTCGTATACACATTATCTTTTTGTAACTCCAATATTTTGGACGCCAAAGCCTGTCGAAGATTCAGAATAGCTCTTCTGCCGAATCCGGCAAAGTTTACTTCATCTGTAATCTCTTCTCCCACTTCATAATCTTTGTCTATTTTTTGCGCTTCCGAAAGACTTATTTGTGCATTGGGATCTGTCAATTTGTCGTCCGGAACTACTTCCCGGTTCCGCCAGATTTCAAAATCTCCTTTGTCCGGATTGATAATGATGTCATATTTTTCGTCAGAGCCAAACATTCTGCTGATTACATTGCGAAATGCTTCTTCGAGAATACTGATCAAAGTCGTTCTATCGATATTTTTGTTTTCTTTGAATTCGGAAAAAGTATCGATCATATTGATTACTTCCTGTTTTCGTGCCATAAGTATTTTTACTTGAATCTAATTAAATATTTTGTATGTTTTATCTCATTGTATGAAAAAGTTAAATCCTCCTCCATCTGAATTTTACGTTTTGCACCTTCCGGTTTTACTTGTTTTGTAACCGTAAGTACGACTTCCGCTTCATCGACATTCTTCAAAATCCCGATATGTTTTATGCCGGACTTTGTAAGCAATTCTACCTCATTCCCAATGTTTTTCCGGTACTGACGAGGATTTTTCAAAGCCTGGCCGACCCCCGATGAACCGACCTCTAATTCATAATCCTCCTCTTCCCTGTTTAATTGAGATTCTACATAACGGCTCAAAGCCACGCAATCATCAATAGAAACCGCCTGGTCATTATCAATCTCAATCCTGATTAAATTTCCCGGTTGCACTTCTATGTCAACCAAATAATTCTCAGAATCTTTTAAAAACGCCGTTACTACTTCTATTACAACTTTTTTTTCAATCATAATAAAAAGAGGGGCTATCGCCCCCCTCCTCCTGAATTTTTGCAAAGGTAATACTTTATTTTACGGGAACCAAATATTTGGACAATTTTATTTTATATCGCGTTAAAAAAGGCTAAACTTTATATTGTTTTCTCAAAAATAGACATATCTTTAGCATTAAAAGCCATTTTCTTCCGCATATTTATATGAATTTTCTAATTATCTTCCTATCTTTGCGCGGAAAATAAATTTTTGAACAAAGATTTACAATTTTATGAAGACATACAAATTAGCAAATAACATTTTAGGCTGGGTAGTTTTTGCTATCGCCGCTTTTGTTTATTTGTCAACGATTGAGCCTACCGCCAGTTTCTGGGATTGTGGAGAATTTATTTCTTCTGCGTATAAATTAGAAGTTGGGCATCCTCCCGGAAATCCTATTTTTATGATGACTGCCAATTTGTTTACGCAATTGACGTCCGATCCGACTCAAAAAGCCATGATGGTAAATTCCATGTCGGCGATTTCCAGTGCGTTAACTATCCTGTTCTTGTTTTGGACAATTACCCATCTGGCAAGGAGACTTATTGTAAAAAAAGAGGATAATATAGGTTTAGCTCAATTAATCGCGGTTTTGGCTTGTGGAGCAGTTGGCGCCTTGGCCTACACATTTTCCGATACATTTTGGTTTTCGGCAGTGGAAGGAGAGGTTTATGCCTTTTCGTCTTTAATGACGGCGCTTGTTTTTTGGTTGATACTCAAATGGGAAGATACCGCCGATGAACCACATGCAGACCGGTGGTTGATATTAATCGCTTACTTGATGGGGATTTCCATCGCCGTCCATTTATTGAACCTGTTATGTATTCCTGCTATTGTGCTGGTTTATTACTTCAAAAGGTATCCCAATCCCAACAAAAAAGGCGCTGTTGCGGCGCTGTTGATTTCCTTCGGGATAGTTGCAATTTTGTTGTTTGGCGTTATTCAGGGTTTGGTGAAAGTAGCGGGCTGGTTCGAGTTGCTGTTTGTAAACAGACTGGGATTCTCCTACAATACGGGGACGGGCGTCTATATATTTTTGGTTTTTGCTGTTCTTGCCTGGGGGATTTGGGAAACCGTACGGGACACCATACAACCCACACGATTGCGTATTGCTTTTATTTTAGCTGTCGTTTTGTTGGGAATTCCTTTTTTTGGGGAAAAACCTTACTTGGGAATCTTGTTAACAGCTGTTTTGACTATATTCCTTTTTACTTATAAAAAGATTGCTCCCGCTCCGTTAAATGCCGTATTGGTTGCCCTGTTAGTGGTGACTATCGGTTACTCATCTTACGCGCTGATTCTGATTCGTTCAGCGGCAAATACGCCTATGGATCAAAATTCACCGGAAGATGTTTTTACATTAAGACAATACTTATCGCGCGAGCAGTATGGTGAAACACCTTTGTTATATGGTCAGACTTATGCTAACGTGCCCAAGTGGGAAACTGTCGGAAATATAATGGCTTATGCCAGAAAAGATTTAGGACCCGTATGGGCGCCGATAGCCAAAAGCGATCCTTCCGAAAAAGACCGTTATTTTGTAGTTACACGTAAAATCAAAAATGTATATCACGATGAATTAAATATGTTGTTTCCCCGGATGTACAGTAAAGATCATACCAATGCTTATAAAAATTGGGTGAATATCAAGGGAAAGAGAGTTCGAATACAAGAACCTGACGGATATCAGACTTTGATTTGTCCCACTTTCTTCGAAAATCTCAAATTCTTTTTCACCTACCAGGTCAACTATATGTACTTCCGGTATTTTTTATGGAATTTTTCCGGCCGTCAGAATGATATTCAGGGAAACGGAGAAGTTTCGAAAGGGAATTGGATTACAGGCATCAAATTTATAGATTCCCATTTAGTGGGCCCGCAAGACGACATGCCGGATGATATCGTAAAAAATAAAGGGCATAATAAATACTATATGCTTCCTTTGTTGTTGGGGATTCTGGGGATTCTTTACCAAATTTATTCCGGACGGAAAGGTACGCAGCAATTTTGGATTACTTTCTTATTGTTTTTCATGACAGGGCTTGCAATTGTCGTTTATCTGAACCAAACGCCGGGTCAGCCGAGGGAACGGGATTACGCATACGCCGGTTCGTTTTATGCATTTTGCATTTGGATAGGATTGGGCGCCGCTTGGGTAATAAAAGTTTTGGAAAGATTCAAAGTTCCGTCGCTCCCTTCTGCAATAGCCGGTTCTTGCCTTTGTTTGCTGATTCCCGTACAAATGGCTTCTCAAACATGGGACGATCACGACCGTTCAAAAAGATATGCATGTCGTGATTTCGGATACAATTACCTAACCACTTGTGAGCCGAATTCAGTGATTTTTACCATGGGCGACAACGATACATTCCCGCTCTGGTATGCACAAGAAGTGGAAGGATATCGTACTGATGTGCGTGTTTGTAACTTGAGCTATCTTCAAACCGACTGGTATATCGACCAAATGAAACGCCAGGCATACGATTCGAAACCGCTTCCTATATCCTGGAATAAGACAGATTATATACAGGGCAAGCACGAGGTGGCTTATCTTTTGGGATCGGGCGAAGAAGAATGGAATGTTGCGTCTGCTTTGGAATGGGTAAAATCCGATGATCTACGAACGAAAACTTTACCGAATACAAATGAAAAGCTGGACTATATTCCCACAGAGAAACTTTTTATTCCAATAGATTCAGCAGCTGTTATTGCTTCAGGGGTGGTTAAACCTGAAAATGCGTCCTGGATTCAGAAGAGGATGCGTCTCAACTATGGAGAAATTAAAAACGAAAATGGGGAACTGGTCGAAAATGGGAAAGCGTATTTGACCAAAGTAGAATTGATAGTACTGAATATGTTAAGTAATAATAAAGATTGGTCAAGACCATTTTATTATGCAACGACCGTAAGTAGTGACCAATATATTAAATTAGCTTCCTATCTTCGACAAGACGGCGTCGCTTACAGAATTGTTCCGTACAATACCCAAACTGAGGGAGATCGCGTTGATACCGATATATTATACGATAATCTTATGCATAAATACCGTTGGGGAAATTTGGAACAGCCGGGCATATACATGGATGAAAATTCAATGAATATGGCCAGAAATTTCAGGTCCATGTTCGGACTATTAGGCAGATCCCTGCTTGCAGAAGGCAAAACGGAAAAAGCCAAAGAAGCAATGGATTACAGTTTGAAGGTTATTCCGGACTATAATGTTCCTTACGATTTTCGCTCCATGAATGAGATTGCGTTTAACTATTACGAAATGGGAGAATTGGATAAAGCGACTAAAATATATGGTGTATTGCTGCAAACAACACTTAAATCTTTGGATTGGTATTCGCGACTTAACAGACAAGATTATGTGACGGTTTTGGGTGATGTTGAAATGGACTTGAGATGTTTAAGTATGATATTGTCATTTTATCAAAAAACAAATCAGGAAGTTTATAATGCTTCTATTCAGGATTATAGTCGTTATGTCCAACAATTTGAACGTTTCATGAACAATGCTCAAACAAGAGGTGGAGCGAACAGATAAAATATGTTAATAGAAAGAGCCCCCAAACTATACCGTAATTTATACCGAGGGTCCCATTGGAGATTCAACACAGATAAAAAAGTAGTTTATCTCACATTTGATGATGGTCCGATACCCGAGATCACACCCTGGGTATTGGACTTACTTGATAAATATGCTATTAAAGCTACTTTTTTTTGTGTAGGTGATAATGTACGAAAACATCCGGAGATTTATCAAATGGTGCAAGACCGCGGACACTTGGTTGGTAATCATACTTTTCACCATCTGCAAGGATTGAATAGCTCGACAGAATCTTATTTGGAAGATGTACAACAGGCCGGAGAACTGATAAAAAGCGAACTTTTCCGTCCGCCACACGGACACATGCGCCTGCCTCAATTTTCTGCATTAAAGAAGCGCTACAAAGTGATTATGTGGGACGTGGTCACACGCGATTACAGTCGTTTGAAGACTGCGGACCAGGTATTCGAAATTGTAAAAAAGTATACGCGGAACGGCTCAATTATCGTTTTTCACGATTCGATTAAATCAGGCGACCGCATGAAAGAATCGCTTCCCCAGTCTATCGAATGGTTGTTGGAACAAGGATACAGTTTCCGTCAAATAGGGGAATAACGATAGTTTTATAGTAATTTATAGACTTTCCAAGTTTTATAGACTTTCCAAGTTTTATAAACTTGGAAAGTCTGTGTAAAAAGAGATGCAGGTTGATAGAAATTACCTTCTCCCCGGCCGGTCAGTACGCTGAGGTCTTTCCGAGTAGGGTCTGTCTTCCCTTTCCGGGCGTGGAGGTCTTTCCGAAAATGACCGTTCTTCCCGTTCGGGACGCGGCATGAGCGCTTTGCGCGAGAGTTTGTATTTGCCTGTTTTGGGGTCTATGTCTATCAATTTCACTTCGATGGTATCGCCTTCTTTCAATCCGGCTTCTTCGACGGTTTCCAAGCGTTTCCAGTCTATCTCGGAAATATGGAGCAGACCGTCTTTACCCGGAAGAAATTCTACGAAAGCGCCGTAAGGCATGATGGAACGTATTTTTCCTTCGTATACTTCATTGATTTCCGGAATGGCGACAATGCCTTTTATTTTGGCGACAGCTGCATCAATTGCAGCCTTGTTGTTGGCTGCCACTTCCACGCGGCCGATGCCGTCGATTTCTTCAATTGTAATGGTGGCGCCGGTTTCTTCCTGCATACCTTGTATGATTTTCCCGCCCGGGCCGATTACAGCGCCGATAAATTCTTTCGCGATAACGATGACTTCGATTCTCGGAGCATGTGGTTTCAGGTCTTCGCGCGGTTCGGAAATTGTTTCGAGGATTTTGTCCAAGATATGTTCGCGGCCTTGTTTGGCTTGCGCCAAGGCGTTTTCGAGTATTTCGTAAGACAAACCATCCACCTTGATGTCCATCTGGGTAGCGGTAATACCATCGCGGGTTCCGGTCACTTTAAAGTCCATATCTCCCAGGTGGTCTTCGTCGCCGAGGATATCGGAGAGAACAGCGTAATTTTTACCTTTGTTTTCCGAAATCAACCCCATGGCAATACCCGAAACCGGTTTTTTGATTTGCACGCCGGCATCCATCAAGGCGAGCGTACCGGAACAAACGGTTGCCATCGACGAGGAACCGTTGGATTCCAGGATATCGGATACGATACGGATACAATACGGATAATTTTCCGGTATCATCGGTTTCAAAGCCCGGTGTGCCAGGTTTCCGTGGCCGATTTCGCGGCGGCCTACACCCCGTTGCGGTCTGGCTTCGCCCGTTGCAAAAGGGGGGAAGTTATAATGTAACAGAAAGCGTTCTTTTTCGTTATTCAGCACGTCGTCGATGATTTTTTCATCCAACTTGGTACCCAAGGTGACGGTTGCCAGGGCCTGCGTTTCTCCGCGGGTAAAAACGGCTGATCCGTGAGGGCCGGGGACATAATCAATTTCCGACCATATCGGACGAATGTCGGTGGTTTTGCGGCCGTCGAGCCGGACTCCTTCGTCGAGGATACAACGGCGCATAGCTTCTTTTTCCACATCGTGGTAGTAGCGGGCAATCAAAGCCGCTTTATTATCTGTCGCCAGTTCTTCTTCCGTGAATTGCGCCTTGTATTCTTCCACAATGGCTTCGAAAGCTTTGGTACGTTCCTGTTTGCTTTGCCCCGATTTGGCAATGGCGTACACTTGGTCGTACAGTTTGGCTTTGATATCCTGCCGTAATGCTTCGTCGTTCACTTCGGGCGAATAGTCGCGTTTAAGGGTAGTTCCCAATTCCTCCATCAATTCGATTTGCGCTTTGCACATCACCTTGATGGTTTCGTGGGCGAACTTGATGGCGTCTAACAATTCGGCTTCGGAAACTTCTTTCATTTCTCCTTCCACCATCATGATATTGTCGATGGTAGCACCCACCATAATGTCCATGTCGGCTTTCTCCAATTCCGAAAAAGTAGGATTGATTTTGAATTGTCCGTCAATGCGGGCGACCCGTACTTCAGCCAGCGGTCCGTTGAACGGAACGGTCGAAACGGCCAAGGCTGCCGAAGCGGCCAAACCGGCTAAGGCGCCGGGGATGTCTTCTCCGTCGGAGGAAAACATGACAATCGTTACAAAAACTTCTGCATGATAATCGTCTGGGAATAAAGGTCGTAAAGCCCTGTCAACCAAACGGCAAGTTAATATTTCATAGTCGGAAACTCGTCCTTCCCGCCGGGTAAAACCACCGGGGAAACGACCGAAAGCGGAATATTTTTCTTTGTATTCAACTTGTAGCGGCATAAAATCTACGCCCGGGTTCGCATCTTTGGCAGCACAAACGGTTGCCAGTAACATTGTGTTATTAAAACGCAACTCAACCGACCCATCAGCCTGTTTGGCCAACTTTCCGGTTTCAAGAGTGATGACTCTACCATCACCCAAATCAATCTTTTTGACAATAGGATTAATCATAAATAATCTTTAACTATAATAATTTTCTTCTTTAAAATTGCACAAAGGTAATTAAAAATGAAGGAAAAATCGTATATTTGCACCTAAATTTCTATAATTAAATAAAATGAGAAATAAAAATCTGATAATAACAGTTATTTTTATCCCGTTTATCTGGATACTTGCTTCATGTTCAGATAAAAATCAGTTTACCATAGAAGGACTTGTAAAAGACGGATATGGTAAAATGATTTATTTAGAGAATATCACTACGTCTTCCATCGTCGCATTGGATTCTGCAAAATTAGACAAATCGGGCAGATTTAAATTCAAACATGAAAGGCCTTCTGCTCCGGATTTTTATCGGTTGCGCATGAATAACCGGTTTATCAATGTTTCTGTTGACAGTACAGAAACCATTACGATACAAACCGATACTGTCGTTTTTGCGCACAATTACACGATAAACGGTTCGCCGGAAACGGAAAAAATCAAAGAGCTGACTTTTCTGCAACTGCATACAAGCGATGCCTACAATACGTTGCAGAAACAGTATGATTCCCGGCAGATAACCGTCGACGAATATGTGGAAAAAATGAACGAAGTATTGGATGCTTACAAGACAAAAGCCTTGGATTATATTTATCCTAATCCGGCTTCCGCCGCTGCTTATTTTGCTTTATTCCAACAAATCAACGGATTACTGATATTTGACCCCTACGATAAAAAGGATATTAAAGCTTATGGCGCTGTGGCTAATGTCTGGAATCAGTATTTCCCGGATGCGGTTCGTACCAAACATTTGATTGGCATATACGCCGGAGCGTTAAAAACGATCCGTGGAGAGCAATCTTCCGGATTTGAAGCCAAAGAAATGAGTGGAAAAGATTTTTTTGATATTTCGCTTCCGTCTCTTGATGATAACGAAATCCGGCTGACCGGAGTAGGGGAGGGACAGGTCACGCTCGTTGATTTTACCGCTTATGAATTGAAAGAGTCTCCTGCGCACAATCGCTCCTTGAATGTGGTTTACGACAAATACCGTTCGCAGGGCCTCTATATTTATCAGGTATCTTTGGATAGAGACAGACATTTTTGGAAAAATGCAGCTACCAATTTACCTTGGACCTGCGTTATTGACCCAGCATCCATTTATTCGGATATTGCCAAAAAATACAATATTACCACCATTCCAACAGCTTTTATCTTATCCCGGGAAGGAGAGATTGCCGAGCGCATAGAAAATTTCGACAATTTAGAACAGCTTGTACTCAAATACATAAAGTAAGACTGTATAGCTGTCGGAAAATATGTTGTTAAACATTTTTTGAAATTTTGCGAAATGGAAAAAACCAATTAACTTTGTAGACGGATTAGACTTAAATTTCAAAATCCAGTGTTTAATTTTAAAATGTTTCATGAAAATAAGGGTTCCGGTCTTATTGGCCGGAATTCTTTTTGTTTCCGTTATAAATAAAAAAAGAAAAAAATGGCTGTACAGTACATGACCAAAGAAGGGTATAACAAACTACTCGAGGAAATAAATTTCCTTGAATCGGAAAAACGTCCCGCTATATCGAAGCAGATTGCGGAAGCCCGCGATAAGGGTGATTTATCAGAAAATGCCGAATATGATGCTGCAAAAGACGCACAAGGTATTTTGGAAGCAAAGATAGCCCAGTTGAAAACCTTGATTTCCAATGCCCGCCTTATCGATGAAAGTCAGATAACGACCGATAGTGTGCAGATATTGAATAAAGTGACCATCCGGAATACGAAGAACGATCAAAAAATGGTATATACTTTGGTATCAGAGAGCGAAGCTGATTTAAAGCAAGGGAAAATCTCTGTAAATACGCCTATCGGAAAAGGTTTGATGGGGAAAAAGGTAGGGGAAATTGCAGAGATTAAAGTACCCAACGGTTTAATGACTTTTGAAATAGTAGATATATCAATATGACAATTTTCAGTAAAATTATAGCCGGCGAGATTCCAAGCTACAAGGTGGCGGAAGATGATGCTTATTATGCTTTTCTGGATATTAATCCGGTAGCCAAAGGGCATGTCTTAGTGGCGCCGAAAAAGGAAGAGGATTATCTTTTTGATTTGGATGACGATACCTTGGCCGGTATGGCGCTATTCTCCAAGCGGGTAGCAACAGCGATACGGAAAGCGATACCTTGCAAACGTGTCGGCGTAACGGTAATCGGCCTGGAAGTTCCGCACGCCCATATTCACCTGATTCCCATCACGAAAGAGGCGGATATGCTTTTTACCCAACCTAAGAAAAAATTTGAACCGGAAGAATTCAAAGCAATTGCTGCTGCTATTGCCGCGAATTTTGAATGAAACCTTCCGGTACATAGTTATCCATTGACATACAGACTGCTTCCGCGAATTTTTTTCCGGTATTTATCAGTTTATCCCACTCTTTTTCAGGAAGTGTTTCCACTTCTCCCCGTTGGATGTTTTGCTGCATTAAGCCGTAAATCAAGCCTGCGTTGAAACTGTCTCCTGCACCGATAGTACTCACCGGAGTGAGGGCTTCGACCGGATATGTTTTTTCGAAAGCGGCTGTTTTCAGTAGGATTCCTTTTTCACCTTTCGTTACGATAAAATTCCGGCAACGGGGGGCAATCTGTTGCCGGTAGATGGATGCTATGCTTTCTCCGGGAAACAATATTGCCAAATCTTCGTCTGAACAACGGACAATATCGGCACTTTCAAAGTTTTCGAAAAAATAAGGCATCAGTTGTATCTTTTCCGCAGCGTGGGCTTTTCTGAAGTTGATATCGTAATAAATGAGGGCGCCCCGGCTCTTTGCGTAACTTAACAAGTCAGAGAGTGTTTTTCTCAATTTTGGGTTTACGGCAAAATAGGAGCCGAAAACAAGCATATCGTCGGCTGCGATTTCCGGAAATTCGATTTGGAGCCGTTTTTCCGGAAATTCGGTATAGAATTGGTATTCGGCGTTTTGTTGTTCGTTCAAAAAAGCCAATGCGACCGGAGAGCTACCATCTTCAAAAAAAGCAATATAGTCCGGCGACAAGTGATTTTCCAGCATAAAATCCTTGATGAATTTTCCGACTCTATCCTTGCCCAATTCACTGATAAACAAGGCCGGTACATGGCAATGACCCAAGGAAACCATGCAATTGAAAGTTGAGCCGCCCGGGACGGCTTTCTCCGGCCGGTTGCCGCGGAAAATGATGTCTAAAATTGTTTCCCCAATGCCGATAATTTTTCTCATTTCGGTAAATTTTTTCCAAAAATAGCCATATTTTCGTTAACAGCAAAAAGTAAAAAAAGTTTTAGCCCATCTTTGATTTTGTAAATTACATAAAAACAACTATCTTTGTCGTAAATTTAACAACAAAACATGCTTTTTTCTTCTCAATTTAATAAAGCATTAAACAAAAAATAGATAAAAATGTTACGAATTGCAGTACAAGCGAAAGGGCGATTATTCGATGAAAGTATGTGTCTTTTACAAGAAACGGGCATTAAATTTTCACCGGGAAAAAGAAATCTTTTGGTTTCCTCAAAATCTTTTCCGGTCGAATTATTGTTTCTCAGAGACGACGATATACCACAGGCCGTAGCCGATGGGGTAACCGATGTAGGAATCGTCGGTGAAAACGAATTTATAGAAAAAAAACAAGATGCAGAAATAATCAAAAGGCTGGGTTTCAGTAGATGTCATCTTTCATTGGCTGTCCCGAAAGAGGAAGACTATAAACATTTGAGTTGGTTTTCCGGAAAAAAAATCGCTACCTCTTATCCCAGAATCCTGTCTGATTTTCTGAAAAAAAATGCTATTAAAGCGGATATCCATATCATCAACGGTTCGGTTGAAATAGCGCCCGCCATCGGTTTGGCAGACGCCATTTTTGATATTGTCAGCTCAGGCAGCACCCTTTTGAGCAATCATCTGAAAGAAGTGGAAACGGTGATGCAATCCGAAGCCATACTGATTGCCAACAAAAAACTCAACACGGAAAAGAAGTCGATACTCAAAGAGTTGCTATTCCGTATTGATGCGGTTCAAACGGCCGAGGATAAAAAATACATCCTGTTGAATGTCCCCAACGATTCTCTGCCGGAAATATTTTCCATCCTGCCCGGAATGCGCAGCCCAACGGTGCTGCCTTTGGCTCAGGAAGGTTGGAGTTCGGTTCATTCCGTTATTGATGAGAAACGGTTCTGGGAGATTATCGGCAAGTTGAAATCCGCCGGAGCGGAAGGTATTTTGGTGATACCCATCGAAAAAATGATATTGTGAGACCGATATGAAGATAATAAACCTGAATGACGATACACGCTTCTCAAAGTCCCTCTCCTGGGAGGCGGGCGCTATCCTTCACCGTCCGGTTATTGACAACAGCCGGTTGCAGGAAACTGTTCGGACTATTTTAGACGATGTAAAGGAGAGAGGCAATGCTGCCATCAAGGAATACGAGCGGAAATTCGACCATGTCGACATGATTGATTTACTTGTTTCCAAAGAAGAAAAGGCGGAGGCAAAAAATTGGGTCTCCGAGGAGCTGAAAAGGGCGATTCTTACAGCCAAGTCTAACATCGAAAAATTCCACTCAGCGCAAAAACAGGTAATGCCGAAGATAGAAACCAGTCCGGGCGTAGTCTGCTGGCAAAAAACATTGCCTATCGAAAAGGTCGGACTGTATATTCCGGGCGGAACAGCGCCATTGTTTTCTACCGTACTGATGCTGGCTATCCCGGCCAAAATAGCGGGTTGCGAGGAAATTATTCTGTGTTCTCCACCCAATAAGGAAGGTAAAATTCATCCGGCCATACTGTTTGCCGCCGAGACGGCCGGTGTGGATAAAATATTCAAAATAGGAGGCGTCCAAGCCATCGGCGCTATGGCTTACGGAACGGAAACCGTTCCAAAGGTCTATAAAATATTCGGCCCCGGCAATCAATATGTCATGGAGGCCAAGCAGTGGGTGAGCATGAAAGATGTAGCTATCGACATGCCTGCAGGCCCTTCGGAAGTGGAAGTCATCGCCGATGAAACGGCCAATCCGCATTTCGTTGCCTCCGATTTGCTTTCGCAAGCCGAACATGGCGCCGACAGTCAGGTAATCCTGATGACTACCTCCGAACAATTGGCGGAAGAAGTTGCCCGCGAAGTCGCGGTCCAATTAGAAACCCTGCCAAGGAAAGAATTAGCGGAAAAATCATTGGCTAACAGCCGGATAATTATCTCCGGAGACATGGAGGAAATTATCAGTCTTACCAACCGTTACGCCCCCGAACATTTGATTATAGAAACAAAAAATTACCACGAAATCGCAGAAAGGATAACCAATGCCGGTTCGGTTTTCCTCGGACATTTCACACCTGAAAGTGCAGGCGATTATGCCTCCGGAACCAATCATACACTGCCCACCAATGGGTACGCCCGGGTTTACAGCGGGGTCAACTTAGATAGTTTCGTAAAAAAAATTACCTTTCAGGAAATCACGGAAGAAGGTATCAGGCATCTGGGGCCAACCATCAAGATTTTAGCGGAAAACGAATCCTTGCATGCGCATGGAAATGCGGTTTTGTTGCGATTACTGGGAAAAAAATAAACAGATGGAATTTACAGTTATTCCTTACAAGAGTCCGGCGTATACATCTATGTGCGAACTGCGCGACGAAGTTCTTCGCAAACCCATCGGGCTGCGACTAAGCCCGGCAGAAACCGAAAAAGACAGGGGCGATATACTGCTTGTCGGCTTGGAAAACGGCCGGGTTGTCGCTTGTTGTATCCTGACCGAGATGGATAGGACTTCCGTCAAACTGAGGCAAATGGCGGTTTCTCCAGCCTGCCAGGGGAAAGGCATCGGGAAAAGCCTCCTGCTTTTTGCGGAAAAAACGGCAAGGGAAAAACAGTATGACACCATCTGTCTGCATGCCCGTAAAATCGCGTATGGATTCTATGAAAAACAAAATTATTCCGTTGTGGGAAAAGAATTTACAGAAGTTGGAATCCCGCACTTCGAAATGACAAAAACGATTAATTTGAGCCGTATCATGGATTTAAAATCATTGGTCAGGGAAAATATCTTTCATCTCAAACCTTATTCCTGCGCCCGGGATGAATTCAAAGGAGAGGCTTCCGTTTACTTAGATGCCAACGAAAGTCCTTACAACCTTGATTTTCACCGTTATCCCGACCCGCTGCAAGGAGCGCTTAAAGCAAAAATTTCCGAGATAAAAAACATCCGTCCGGCGCGAATCGCCATAGGAAACGGAAGCGACGAAACCATCGACCTCGCGTTCCGTATTTTTTGCGAACCGGGAAAAGACAATGTCGTAGCCATCGAACCTACTTACGGAATGTACAAGGTATGCGCAGACATCAACAACGTGGAATACCGGAAAGTCTTGTTGGACGAAAACTTTCAGTTGGATGCGGAAAAATTACTGGCTGCGACCGATGCACATACCCAACTGATTTTCCTTTGTTCACCCAATAACCCTTCGGGTAATCTGTTGAAACGGGCTGAGATGCTGAAAGTTGTCGAAAATTTTCCGGGAATCGTCATCATCGACGAAGCATACGTTGATTTTTCCGGTGAGCCTTCCTGGTTGGATGACTTGGATAAGTATCCCCATCTCATCGTATGCCAGACTTTTTCAAAAGCCTGGGGCTTAGCCGGTTTGCGTTGCGGATTGGCTTTTGCTTCCGAAGAAATCATCGCTTTGTTCAACAAAGTAAAATATCCCTATAATATCAGTGCGCTTGTTCAGCAAACGGTTCTCGAACAGTTGAAAGTCGGTTCCGGCAGCAAAAACGAATGGGTGCGGCTGATTCTGGAAGAAAAAGAACCGCTTATCAAGGAGTTGAAATCCTTACCGTTTGTGGAAAAAATCTGGCCGTCGGACGCCAACTTTCTGCTTGTCAGTGTGAAAGATGCCAACAAAATTTATCAGGCATTGGTCGACCGGGGTATTATTGTCCGAAATCGTAACTCCGTTTCGTTATGCGACAATTGTTTGCGGATTACTATCGGCACAAAGGATGAAAACAGAATGCTGATTGATGCACTATCACTTATTTACGTATGAAAAAGAAAGTATTATTTATAGACAGAGACGGCACACTGATTGTCGAGCCTCCGGTTACATTTCAGGTCGATAATCTGGAACAATTGACATTTACAACTGCCGTCATTCGCAATTTGTATTTTATCCGGAAAAATCTGGATTTTGAATTGGTGATAGTCAGTAACCAGGATGGTTTGGGAACCCCGGCCAATCCCTTGGCAAATTTCGAATCGGTTCAGAAAAAGATGCTGGAGGTGTTCGAAAACGAAGGCGTGGTTTTTGACAAAATATTTATCGACCCATCCTTACCCGAAGAGAACAGGCCGACGCGGAAACCGGGAACGGCTATGTTGACGGAATACCTGAACGGGGATTATGACCTGGAAAATTCTTTCGTCATCGGCGACCGCCTGACAGATGTGGAATTAGCCAAAAATCTGGGCTGTAAAGCTATTTTCTTCAACGAAACGGAAATACCGGACGAAAAAAAAGAATTGAAAACGACCTGTGCTTTCAATACAAATGACTGGAACCGGATTTCGGAATTTCTGTTCGCCGGCGAACGCCGTGCAACCGTCCGGCGCAAAACCAAAGAGACGGATATTTTCATAGACCTGAACTTGGACGGTAGCGGAAAATCCTTTGTCTCAACCGGTTTGCATTTTTTCGACCATATTCTGGAACAAATCGGCAAACATTCGGGAATGGACTTACAGATAAAAGTAGTAGGCGACCTGGAAATAGACGAACACCATACGATGGAAGACACAGGTATTGCTTTGGGAGAAGCCTTGTTGCAGGCTTTGGGAAACAAACGGGGCATTGAACGCTACGGTTTTTACCTGCCGATGGACGATTGCCTCTGCGCAATCGCCTTGGATTTCGGCGGTCGCGCATGGTTGGTCTGGGACGTAGATTTTCAGCGGGAAAAAATAGGCGATGTACCTGCCGAAATGTTTATGCACTTCTTCAAGTCCCTGAGCGATGCAGCCCGCATGAATCTGCATATCCGCGCCGAAGGCGGAAATGAACACCACAAAGCAGAGGGTATTTTCAAGAGCTTCGCAAAGGCCGTTAAAATGGCTATCCGGCGAGATATTTTCAATTATGAACTGCCCAGCACAAAAGGCTTACTGTAAAGTTTGATAAGCGGGCGGCTGTCTCAAAAATTCTTTTGGGGAACTTGTTATTGTGGGTTTGACTGCCAAATTGACACACCTTTTGTTGTGGCATAGGATTTGTTCTGTATCCGGTAGACTAAAGTCAGGAAAACAAATAAAAAATATAAACAATAAAAACAATAACAAAATTATGGGTAAAATTATTGGAATTGACTTAGGAACAACGAATTCTTGTGTGGCTGTAATGGAAGGAAACAAGCCGGTAGTTATTCCTAATAGCGAAGGAAAGATGACCACGCCTTCCATTGTGGCATTTTTAGACAACGGCGAGCGCAAAGTAGGTGATCCAGCTAAGCGTCAAGCCATTACCAATCCAACCAGAACCATTTTTTCCATCAAACGGTTTATGGGTGAAACCTACGACAAAGTGAGTAATGAAATCGCTCGCGTACCTTATAAAGTGAACCGGGGCGACAACAATACGCCAAGGATTGACATCGACGGACGCTTGTATTCGCCGCAGGAAATTTCGGCAATGGTGCTTCAGAAAATGAAAAAAACCGCCGAAGACTATCTGGGACAGGAAGTAAACGAAGCGGTGATTACGGTTCCCGCCTATTTCGACGACTCTCAACGGCAGGCCACCAAGGAAGCCGGAGAGATTGCCGGACTGAAAGTTGCCCGGATTATCAACGAGCCGACTGCTGCGGCATTAGCCTACGGTTTGGATAAATCGAACAGAGATATGAAAATTGCCGTGTTCGACTTGGGTGGCGGTACATTCGATATTTCTATTCTTGAATTGGGTGACGGCGTATTTGAAGTAAAATCGACCAATGGCGATACCCATTTGGGTGGAGACGACTTCGACCACGTAGTGATTGATTGGTTGGCCGACGAGTTCCTGAAAGATGAAGGCTTGGATTTGCGCAAAGACCCCATGGCCTTGCAGCGACTGAAAGAAGCGGCTGAAAAAGCGAAAATCGAACTTTCCAGTTCAACTTCAACGGAAATCAACTTGCCATATATCATGCCGGTCAACGGTATGCCCAAGCACTTGGTGAAAACCTTGTCACGCGCCAAATTCGAGCAATTGTCCGACCGCTTGATTCAAGCTACGGTGACTCCGTGCGAAAAAGCCCTGAAAGATGCCGGTCTGAAAGCTTCCGAAATCGACGAGGTGATTCTGGTGGGTGGTTCGACCCGCATCCCGGCTATTCAGGAGATTGTTGAGAAAATATTCGGAAAAACGCCGTCCAAAGGTGTGAATCCCGATGAAGTAGTAGCTGTCGGAGCCGGTATACAGGGCGCTGTCCTTACCGGAGATGTGAAAGACGTGTTGTTACTCGATGTTACGCCGCTTTCCTTGGGTATTGAAACCATGGGTAGCGTCATGACCAAATTGATAGAGTCCAATACAACTATCCCTACCAAAAAATCCGAAACGTTCACAACGGCCGTCGACAATCAGCCTTCCGTTGAAATACATGTGTTGCAAGGAGAACGTCCTTTGGCAAGAGACAATAAAACCATCGGTAAATTCCATTTGGACGGCATCATGCCTGCCTCGCGCGGTGTGCCGCAAATAGAAGTTACTTTCGATATAGACGCCAATGGGATACTGAACGTATCGGCGAAAGATAAGGCAACAGGAAAAGAACAAAGCATTCGTATCGAAGCCTCCAGCGGTTTGAGCGACGCGGAGATCAAACGGATGAAAGACGAAGCGGCTGCCAACGCGGAAGTTGATAAAAAAGAAAAAGAAAAAATCGACAAACTGAATCAGGCCGACAGCGTGATTTTCCAAACGGAAAAACAACTGAAGGAATTCGGCGATAAAATTCCTGCCGACAAGAAAGTGTCGATTGAAGCAGCTCTCAACAAACTGAAAGAAGCGCATAAAGCACAGGATATAGCCGGAATAGAAGCCGGAATAACTGAAGTAAACGCTACTTTTCAAGCCGCCAGCCAGGAAATGTATAACGCACAGGCACAAGCCGGCGGTGCAGGCGCACAAGGTAATCCGTTTACCGACCCGAATAATCCGTTTGCAGGAGCAGGCGGTCCCTTTGATGGCGGAAATCCGAATGGCGGAAATTCCAAGCCCAATGACGGCGGCGTTACAGATGTGGATTTTGAGGAAGTGAAGTAACTCAATTACGAATTATTAATTAAAAATTACGAAAAAGCGGTAAAACATTGTTTTACCGCTTTTTTTATTGTATATATTGCCATTGAAATTTAACCACAAGTCACAAAGTTTCTCACAAAACACACAAAGTTCTTAATAGTGAGCTTTGTGTGTTCTTTTTACCTGCCATCTGTTAGAGAAATTACTAAAAATACGAAAATCAGAAAAAAAATAGATATCCATGACGTAAATACGAATCAAAATTGAATTATAATTAAAAAATAAACACGTAGCAGTCAAAAAAAGTCAATATATTGTTTGTTAATGAAAATATTATCTTATCTTTGTAGCAATTAATACATAAATTAAGGTAATAATGACACAAACAAGTATGTACACCCTTGTCCTTACAACTGCTGAAAACAGTGGGATGATCGCTTATAAGTCACCGATTATTAGTAATAAAGCGTGTCATTTGTCTAATAATTCTACCTGCTTATTTTGGGTCATTGTGCTTTCTTTTTATTGTGTCATAATTGACATTATCAATAAATCAATTACAATTAACGACATAAAAAATACTTTCATCACAAAAAATGACACAAAAAATTTCTTTGTTCAGGATGAAGCCAATACCCTTGCCATCGTTGTGTCCGCTTCGACTCCTTCAAGCAAAATACGATCTCGCAAGAAAACGCATGATTATAACTATCTCAATTCAATCTGTACCACTATTGTTGTAGGAACAACCGTATGCGGATACGTTTTCCAATTCGGCAACCTGCCACCGCCTCTCTTTCAATCGAATGGGTGTGGGTGTGTTCCCATTTCCGTCTTTGCGAAGACTATAAAAATAAAATAATATAAAAAAAATTCAACAACTAATTAAAAAATTTAACAAAAACATGAAAAGAAAGTTTAACTTTTTAAAAGTTTCAATCCTATCCTGCGTGCTCTTGTTTTCAGCAGCGGCTTTTGGGCAGGTAGGTTTTGGAAGACCGGCGCCTGTAGGAAAAATTAATCCCGACAGTTTGCCGCTTCTTAATCCCCAGGGCTATTTGCACCTGCAAGGAATACAGTATGTGGACGACACTACCAATCGCAATGTGGGGCTGATATTGCCTAAAGTAAGTTTGGTAGATGATGTAGTTACACCTGAAGGTCTTCCGGCGGTAGAAGGTACAGTGGTTTTTACCGTACATGACACGATAGTCGACAAGACCTCTGATGCCGAGAGCGGCGGTGTAAGGGTAAGAAACGCAACCGGTTGGTCAGGGTTCCTTTCAGAAATGTCCTCTTTGGACAATTATTTCAACTTCGAGGTCTATGGCGGAGTGCCTGTAAGGGTAAAAAAAGTTTCCGCCGGGTTCGACTTTTCTTTGATTATCGGAGCTGAAGACGAATCAGTGTACGCAGCAGGAAGTAACGTAAACGGAAAAACCGGTGCCGGTGGAAATAGCGGCACTATAAAAACTTTCGGTATGGTGCTGGCACAGCGTACGCGCGATATCTCTGCCGGCTACATTCATGCTTTGAGCGTGAACAAAGACGGTACGCTGTGGGCTTGGGGTGATGGCGCTTACGGCAAAACAGCAACATCATCCACCACCTCAAGCGGGATAGATTATGTGTTTCCTGTACGTATCAA
Source organism: Dysgonamonadaceae bacterium (assembly GCA_031289145.1). GTDB lineage: Bacteria > Bacteroidota > Bacteroidia > Bacteroidales > Azobacteroidaceae > Azobacteroides. The sequence continues at coordinate 30,276 of JAITQA010000115.1, forward strand.
TAGCTTAGATGCTTTGCTTAAACCGACGAATGACACGATTATCCGAGTAGAAGCGGGCTTCGAAAATTCTCTCGTTTTAACACAACAGGGAAAAGTATATTCCTTCGGACGCAATGCAAGAGGCGTAAATGGCAATGGGATAACCACTGACCCAGGCTTAATCCCTACCCAGGTAAATCTGGGAACCGGCATTGTTATAAAGGACATTGCCCTGTCGAGTGCATCGGCAGCCGCAATAGACGAAACAGGACAGGTGCATATATGGGGTAACTCAGAGTACGGACGTTTGGGAAATAACGCTACTGCTGGCACGATAGCGCAGAATTATGTTCTAAGTTTACCTTACCCTATCAAGCTGGTAGCATTGGGCGCTTCTCACGGCTTGGCTGTTTCGGCGGACGGAAAGCATCTCTACGGCTGGGGCGCTGCGCAAGGCTGGGGCGCTACGAGTACGGCTTCCGGAGATTGGCAGGAAATAACCACGTTTCTTAATGGTTTCGATCAGCTGACAGAAACAATCGTATCTATTGCGGCTGCGCGATTTGCTACCGCCACCGCTGGCTCTATAACCGGCAGCGCTACTACAGGCGGTTCAATTGTGATTACCGACCAAAATGTATATGCCGCAGGAATCGGAAGCACCGCCGCCTTCAATGACAGGTACGGATTGGGCTTTTTCCCGGGCACCACTCTCGCGGTATATTCGCCTGCGGCTGCCGTCAATGCCACACGTAATGTAGCAAAAACCGGGTTTTATCCTGTTTATGATAAGGCGATTTACCCCGGCGTAACATTCGACCAGGCATCTATAGGCGTTTACCACAGCTTGTTGAAACAAACGCTTATTGAGGAAGATGATGGATCAGGCGGTGTGAAGACAAGCGGAAGTTACGGCTATGGAATGGGGCGTGTGAATTCAGGTCAACTTGGCGCTGTAAGCATAGGGACCACTGCAAGCACCGGACTTCCTATCCCGAGTATGATAAAAAGATAATTAAATAAACCGATAAAAAAAAGCATAATGAAGAAAATATTAATCATATTGGCATTAATGCCTGTACTGGCAATGGCGCAGGTAGGCATTGGCGGTACAGAGAATCCGCAGGGCGCTTTGGACATCAATCCCCAAACAGGCGCCGCAAAGAAAGGATTGGTACTGCCGAAAGTAGAAACGGCAGACACAACCAATTACAGACCGGAGGCAGGAGCTACGAATATAGTCAGGGACCCGGCGGGGGCGAGTTGGACTCGGCCTTCCGTGGTCACTCCATACGCTACATTTGAAAAATTTAATGTCAGTTTCGATCTAACTGATGATGATGGTATTACAGAGTCCTTCTCCGAATATTATAATGCGCCAAGCGTATCGGGAGATGTTCCGGGCGGCACGATAGTGTATGACAACTTAAAGGACGGGCTGCGCATTAAGCGCTCGCAGAACTTGGGTAACTGGACAAAGGCTATCGTAGATGCTACCTTGATTGCAGACAGCGTCAACTACCGGCTGATGGGTGGTCTGGACTTTAAAATGCTTGTAGCGTCGTGCGGAGTCACTTCCTCTGTGGGAATACGCGCAACTGACCGTTTCGTTTATACCGCCGGGCAAAATACCACTTTCCGTACAGGGAAGGGAATTTCAACCGGAACCGGCACGTGGCAGCTGATTTTGGCAAGCCCGGCTAAGGACGTTTCACAAGGATACCAGCACGGCTTGGCGCTGCTTGAAAATGGAGACGTCTATTCGTGGGGATCAAATGCGAATGGACGTACCGGACAAAAGACAACATCAGGTCAGACCCAAAGACCCAAAAAGGTGGCAATACCGGGCAACAAAAAGGTCGTAAAGGTAGAGGCCAGTTACTACAACTCTATGGTATTGTGTGAAGACAGTACAGTGTACATGTGCGGCTATAACTACCAAGGACGGTGCGGAAACGGCGTTACTGCCGGGAATACAATTGAATTTGCGCAAGTGACGATACCCGGCAACGAAAAAGTGAAGGCGATAGCCCATAGTGGCGCAGCGTCCGGTGTGATTACAGCAAGTAACAAAGTCTATACCTGGGGATACAACGGCTACGCTGCCTTAGGCATAGGAAGCACTACTTCCATGAGTTCTCCTACAATTGTAGTTATTAACTCCGCACCGGCAGGAGAGTCTTACGGTAAGCTTGTACTTTCAAATGCCGCCGGCGCCTTAGTGACGGAAGACGGCACAAAGATGTACCGCTGGGGAAACAATTATTTAGGCTTGGGGACCACCACAACCTCTCCCATAGGAGTAACTTTACCTGCGTTTGAAGTAGGAGAGAAGATAGTGGCTGTCGGCGTTCCGCGCTGGCGTTATAACAGCTTCTATGGCATGAGTATTATGATTGCCACCAATTTGGGCAACATCTATGCAGCAGGGAGGAACAATGGCGATTCTGCCTCGGCAGGAGCAGGTGGAGCGAATGCAGGAAAATTGGGCGTAATAACCATCACTTCCGGTACAAAAATAACTAATATCAGTGGATTCACACAGATACAAGACCATGGTATCTATTCCGGTACGCAGGTTACAGATATCACCATTGGTCAGCATACTGCGATTATTACTACCGGTACAAATGCCGCTTATGGCTCTCTTGCCGATTATACGGCCTACGGTTCAGGATATAACAATTATAATATGATAGGTACTTCATCTTCTGCTACAAGGGTGTTTTCGTCAGTGAAAAAGTAATAAAAATAACTTATAAAAAACAAATAATATGAATTTCAATAAAATAATCAAATACTTACTCCTAGCCCTGTTCCTGATCGGCTCCATCGGCGTATCGGCTCAGGTTTCGATAGGCAGAAAAGACTCTGTAGCACGCGGCGTGCTGGACGTAAATAATCCCCAAGGCCACAGCAATACAATGGGCATTGTTTTGCCCAAAGTGGAGAATCTTTTAGATGTGGAAAGCGTTCCCGGAGAGCCTGCTGTTCCGGGAACTGTAGTGTATGATTTGAACAGACAAGGCATTCGCCTAATGACAGCCGAACGCGGGTGGACAGATGTCCTGCTCGACGACGAAGGCATTAAAAAAGAAATATTTAACATTCTGGCTGTGGGCGCCGACTTTAAAGTAAAGTATGCCTCAATGGGACCTGGCCATTCCCTGTGTATAGGGCAGGATGACAATGCCGTATATGTGACAGGCGACAACAGCAATGGACGCACCGGTATCGGACGAACAGAAGGCAACATGCCGTCTTTTACACTTATTTTTGCACAACCGGTTGTCGATGTATCGGCAGGAAGCCTGCATTCGGCAGCTGTGGATGTGAGCGGACAGTTGTGGGTATGGGGAAACAATGCGGCTTATCGGACAGGATTGCCCGACCTTGGTGCAGACGGAGATGTCGGCAATACAGGCACACCCACCCTTGTCACGACCGATAACGGCATCACCCCTTTATTTAGCGACAACCCCGCAAATTCCACTTATAGCACTTATGGCAAAGCCATTCAGGTAGAAGCCGGCTGGACAAACACATTTGTGTTGACGGATAAAGGCGAAGTGTGGGGTGTGGGCACCGGTGGTGGAACAGGTGGTTCAGAAGGTTCTGCCGGAGTAGGGAGTAGTGATGTCACTACTTGGACAAAATTAACATTTACAGAACTTCCGGCAGGTGAAAAAATAGTGCAAATATCGTGCTCGGGGAATACCGCCGGCGCCTTAAGCGAAACAGGTAAACTGTGGACTTGGGGCGAAGCAGGCGCTAATGCACTTGGAGTGGGAAACACTACCGACAGGAATACACCTATACAGGTAACAATACCCGGCAATGATCCCTTGTATATGGTAGCTATGGGCTTTGCTGCAAGCGCCGCCATTTCGGCAGATAAAAAACATTTATATACTTGGGGAAATGCCAATATGCATGGTCGGGGTAATACAGCTTATCCTTCACCCGGCGAGGCGCCGCTTCCCGGGGATTTTAACCCCACGGTCGATGAAATAACTTACGTTGCGGCGCAAAGATATGCCTACGGTGGTTTGGAAATTATTACATCAAAGGGGGTATATGGAACAGGAAGAAACACCGAGGCACAACTTGGAATCGGCAACGTTGTAACACCCCAAACCGGATGGGTTAAAATAAATATGACGGGAATTCCACTCGGAACGGTGTTTACAGGAGTAGCCAAAGGCGCCGGAAGTACGATTCTGGTGACAGGTGAAAATCTTTCAAGTCCCGAATCAAGTTACGTGGCTTACGGAATGGGCGCTACTAACTTTCGGCAGTTGGGCGCTGTAACTACACCCAGAATTCCGACGCAGTTAACGAAGTGAAAAGGTAAAAACTAAAAGGTAAAAGGTAATAGTTCCTTAAGTGTCATGGTGGATTAGACCCTCCATCCCCCTTATAGGCGTTGTTTTTGTCTATTGTGGGACAAGGTGCAAATTCCATCGCTTATTTTAGTTTTTACCTTTTACCTTTTACTTTTGTTTTTCCAAAATTATCATGTACCTTTGCATTGATTTTTGGAAAAGCATTACGTATGAATAAAATTTCTGCATTACCGGTTTTGTTATTGTTATTGTTTTCCTGTTCAAAAGCAGTGCAGCAGGAGAATCGTATTATGGTAACGATAGAACCGCAGCGTTATTTTGCCGAGCAGTTGGTTGACAGCCTTTTCCTTGTCAAAAGCTTGGTTCCGGCCGGAACCAGCCCGGAGACTTATGACCCTACACCCAATCAGATGGCTGAACTTGCACATTCCAAGGCCTATTTTTGCATCGGACCTATCGGATTTGAAAACGCTTGGATAGACAAACTGAAAAAAAATTTTCCACAGGTGAATTTTTTTGACAACAGCGAAGGAATACAGTTCATTGCTTCAGGCGCCCTTCACAGACACGAAGGTAATCGTCAATATACCATCCATAGCGGCGTAGATCCCCATAGCTGGAATTCCCCGCGGGAAGCGCAGAAAATTGTCCGGAATATGTACGAAGCTTTGCTTGCAATTGACCCGGAAAATGAACCGGTATATACTGTAAATTTACAAAATTTATCCGATAAAATCAAGGAAATTGATGAAAAAACGGCATTGATTTTGAAACAATCTTCCCAAAAGGCTTTTATTATTTATCATCCTGCGCTGACTTATTTTGCCCGTGACTATGGTTTAACGCAATATTGTATCGAAACAGACGGCAAAGAACCTTCGCCCGAGCAGTTGAAAACCTTGATTGAAACAGCAAAAGAGCAAAATATCAAGACTATTTTTATCCAGCAGGAATTTGACCGGAAGAATGCTGCGGTAATCGCACAGGAAACAGGATGTAAACTGTTTGTTATCAACCCCTTGTCGTATAACTGGGGCGAAGAGATAATCCGAATTGCCAAAGCATTATCCGATGAATGAAGTATTGGTCGACATACGGAATATGAGCGCCGGTTACGATGGCAATTTGGCGCTGAAAGAGGTTTCCCTACAAGTTTTCGAGCAGGATTTTTTGGGAATCATCGGGCCGAACGGAGGCGGAAAAACGACTTTGATTAAAACGATCCTCGGTCTGATTAAGCCGGTTTCGGGCGTTATTACCAAAAATAGCGCTTTGAAAGAAAATATCGGTTATATGCCGCAAACCAATTTGATTGATACACAGTTTCCGATCTTGGTTGCGGAAGTGGTCGAATCGGGTTTGATGGCCGGTAAAGGCTTGTCTACATCCGAGAAGAAAAAAAAGGTACAGGCTGTAATCAGTGAGATGGGTATCGAAACTATTGTGGATAAAGCGATTGGTGAATTATCGGGGGGACAGTTGCAAAGAACCTTATTGGCACGGGCTATTGTCAACGACCCGGTATTATTGATTTTAGACGAGCCTAACGCTTATGTGGACAAACGGTTTGAATCCCGATTCTATCAGTTATTGCAGGAAATCAACCGGAGGACTGCGATAATGCTGGTTTCTCATGATATAGGAACCGTCATTTCCAACGTGAAAAATATTGCTTGCGTAAATGAAACCTTGCATTATCATTCCGGAACGGATGTGACCGGCGACTGGTTGGAAGAACATTTGGCTTGTCCTTTCGAAGTGATTGCACATGGGGATGTTCCGCACAGAGTTTTAAAAAAGCATTGACGATGGTAAACTTTTTATTTTCGCTGAATGTGGTTGCGCCGCTTTTTGTCTTGATGGCTATCGGATATATCGTGCGGCAGATCAAGTTTATTTCCGACGATTTTCTGTCGCAATTGAACCGTTTTGTCTTTAAATTTCTGTTGCCGGTGATGCTTTTTCAAGATATCCGCCTTTCTTATCAGGGCGATTTTTCCAATACGAAACTTATTTTTACATCCTTGTCGGGGATTTCCCTTATTATCCTTTTTTCTTTTTTGATTGTTCCGCTGCTGATCAAGCGGAATGCCCAACGCGGCAGTATTATTCAAGGGATTTACCGGAGTAATTTTCTGATTTACGGACTTCCGCTGGCTACGGGAATGTATGGGAAAGATGCTGTGGCGACTATTTCCATGCTAATGGGAATTATGATTCCATTTTACAATGTCGCTGCCGTTATTATTTTATCTATCTATTCCGAATCGACTACACACAAAATCACTTTTCGCAGCGTTTTGAAAGACGTTGTCACAAATCCATTGATTCTCGGTTCTTTTTTTGGTTTGTTAGGCGGCGCGATTCATTTGAAATTGCCACCTTTTATGGAATTGTCTATTGGTCAGTTAGCCGGAACGGCAGCTCCTTTGGCCCTGTTTGTTATGGGAGGAGAGTTTCGTTTCCGGAGTTTGCGGAATAATATTTACAAAGTAGTTGCCGTAAGCTTAGTCCGGCTGATAATCGTTCCTGTGATTGCCTTGTATTGTTTTGTACAAATGGGTTTCCGGAATGTTGAATTAAGCGTGCTACTCACCATTTTTGCCACACCGACTGCTATGGCCAGCTATATCATGGCAAAAAACATGGGAAACGACGGCGAACTGTCCGGCCAGATCGTGGTGCTGACGACAGCCTGCTCCTGTCTTACGATTTTTTTCCTGATTTACTTCCTTCGATCGTGGGGTTATTTATAGATTCGGGCGTTTATTATCCGAGATCATTGTAAAGATAACGCTTGATACTTTTTTTCGGCGTTTTCTCAAATTCGTTCGGATGCAACCTTATTTCTGCAATTTTTTCGTAAGCGGCCACCATCTTGTTCAGGGTATCTTTGTTCTTATTCATGATAGCAGGCAAGTCTTCCTGTGAAATACCGGCCTGGCTGACAGCTTCATAATCCGGCACTACCAAGGCAATCAGCCGATAGTTTTTTTCGATCAGCAAACTTTCCATCACAAAGGGAAGATTGTTCAACTTGGCTTCGATTTCTTCAGGATAGATATTTTGTCCGTTCGGACCAAGAATCATGTTTTTCGAACGGCCCCGGATAAAGATATTGTGGTCTTTGTCGATAGTGCCCAAGTCGCCGGTTCTTAGCCAGCCGTCGTCTGTAAATGCGGCTTTGGTAGCGGCTTCGTTTTTGTAATAACCTGCCATCACATTTTGTCCCTTGACCTGAATTTCGCCTACAATCGTATAAGGGTCTTCCGAATCAATCCTGACTTGCATACAGCCCAGAACCTTACCGCAGGAATGTGGAACAAAATTTTCACACAACGAAAAACTAATCAAAGGTGCACATTCGGTCATCCCGTAACCCACTGAAATCGGAAATTTGATTTTCAGCAAAAAATCTTCCACTTCACTGCTGAACGGTGCGCCCCCGATAATAACCTGTCTAAATTTTCCACCCATGGCTGTTATCAATCTTTCCCTTATCTGGGCATAAATCCGGGTATTTATTACCGGGATTTGCAAGGCGAAAGCCATTGGTTTTTTTGATAATATTGGGATAATCATTCTCTTATATATCTTTTCCAGAATAAGCGGGACGGAAATGATTAACTCCGGTTTGACTTCATCGAATGCTTGCACTAATATTTTCGGGGCGGGTGTTTTACCGAGAAGTGTTAAGAAAGTACCCTCGGTCAGCGCATATAGAAAATCGAAAGCAGCGCCGTAGGTATGCGCCAAAGGTAGAAAAGACAACATTCTTTTTCCCCTTCCCAATTGAATCTCATCTTGCGCAAACGTCATATTGCCTGACAAATTATCCCCGGTAATCATTACGCCCTTACTGAAACCGGTTGTGCCGGAAGTATAATTCAACACCACGATTTCATCATTTGAGTTATCGGAATATTTGATGTCTTTTGTAGAAAATCCGTCCGGATATTTTTCTGCAAACTTATTGTCTAACTGCGGAATCAATATATCTAATTTTTCATTTTTCTTCTGGTGTAACAGGCAAAAATCCGAAAGGGAAATAACCCCCTTGACAGCCGGTATTTCATCTTTATTCAGATTTTCCCAGATGGCGGTGGAAGTGAAAAGCAAGCGGGAATCGGAATGGTTGATGATATGATGCACGTCGCTGGAATTGAATTCATGCAGAATCGGAACGATGATTGCACCGTATGTAACCGTCGCCAGATGAACGATACACCAGCGGCTACTGTTCTTTCCGATAACGGCAATCTTATCTCCGGAGGTGATATTACACTCTTTAAAAAGAATATGTAATTTTTCAATCTCTTTTGCCAACGCTTCGTAAGTAAATATTTCTTTCGACCCGTAATCAGTTAAAGCCGGTAAGTCGAAATTTCTTTTAAAACTCTGCTCGTATAATTTAATATAAGTCGTCTGTTTCATAGCACACTTTTTATAATTTTGTGCAAAAATATGAAAAAAATCGCACCAAACAAAAAATATTGAAAGAAATTACCGTTACATATAAAAATAAAACTTAATTTTGCAATTCAAAAATAACACATGGAAGACATTTTTTCGAAAATAGGAACTACGCAGACATTAAGCCAGAAGATTGAAAGAAGAATAGAAGAAGCTATTCAACAGAAGAAATTGGTACCGGGGAATAAACTTCCTTCGGAAAAAGAATTATGTTTATCGTTTGCCGTTAGTCGCACTGCGCTAAGGGAAGCATTGAGGCGTTTGAATGCCCGGGGGCTGATAGAGATAAAGAAAGGCAGCGGTATGTATGTCTCTGAGATCTGTATTGAAGACGCCGTCAAATCGCTGAATTTGTATTACGACCTGAAATTTGATTCCAATCTTATCGCCCAAATGATTGAGATGCGGAGTCTTTTTGAACCTCAAATTGCTCGCTTGGCAGCAAGAAACCGTACCAATGAAGATTTGGTGGTACTGAAGAACAATATTATAGAACTGGAAAAATGCAATCCGGATAATACCCAGATGGAAGCCGATATCATCAATCGCTTCCATACCAATGTTGCCAAAGCAACAGGTAATCCGATGATTATTGTGAGCATGGAGCCTATTTTTTCCCTTTTGCCACGGATGCGGAATTTTTTGTATGCCAATATTGACGGAGAAAAAGAATATACGCTGGAATTTCAGAAAAATATTTACGATGCGATCGAAAAAAAGAACGACAAGGTGGCTCACGACGAGATGAGAACCCTGCTCAGAAGGACTCATGAAATTTACGATAAGCACTTAAAGACCTTCTTGTTAAAGAGATAAGTTATTTGCTTTCGACGGCGTCCAAGGCTTTTTTCACAGAGCCATATTTCAGGAGCATTTCTTTTGCTTCTTCTTTGGGTATCCGGAGTTCTTCGACGATCATCCGGGTGCCCCGTTCTACCAGTTTTTCGTTGGAGAGTTGCATGTTGACCATTTTGTTTCCTTTCACCCTGCCCATTTTAATCATCAGCGTGGTGGAAATCATATTCAGGATCAACTTTTGTGCAGTTCCGGCTTTCAGGCGGGTACTGCCGGTTACAAATTCCGGCCCTACAATTGCTTCTATTGGAAATTCAGCGGCTTGCGAAAGAGGAGAGTTCGGATTGCAGGTGATGCATCCGGTGAGTATCCCGTTTTTCCGGGCTTGATTGACGCCACCTATCACATAAGGCGTCGTTCCGGACGCAGCAATGCCAATCACCGTATCCGTTTGGTTGATATGGAAAGCCTGCAATTCTTCCCAGGCCCGGTCGGGATTATCTTCGGCCGCTTCTACCGCATTTCTTAAAGCGGTATCGCCTCCGGCTATCAATCCGATAATGATGCCCGGAGAAACACCGAAAGTAGGGGGAATTTCAGATGCATCTAAAACACCCAGGCGGCCGCTTGTGCCGGCTCCCAAGTAAAAAACCCGTCCTCCCACCGACATCCGCTCCACTATTTTGTCAATAAGGGCTTCTATTTTGGGAATAACTTTTTTTATTGCTATATGTATTTTGGCATCTTCCTGATTGATACCGTCCAATAGCTCGTTTATGGACATTCGTTCCAAATTGTGGAATTCCGACGGGGATTCTGTGATACTTATCATAACCATATATATGTTAAAAACAACTTGTATTACAAATTTTTTTCTACCGTTAAAAATGAAATAAAATTTTTTTTTCGGTTCCAAAATTAGTAAATATTATTAAATTACACAATTAAATTTGCCTAAAGCTGCAAATTTTAAGTAAAAAAAGACCCATGTGACGTATTTTTATAGGATGTATTACAAATTTTTTTGGTTTTTATTTTTTTTTGTTTACCTTTGAGGCAAATATATTGAACTGAATAACCTGTGTAGTTTATGCGAATAGAAAAGAAAATCACTTGTTTTTTGCCTTATAGTACCGTGGAGAACTTGGAAAATACGGTAAAAGGCTTACAGAATTGTGCGGATACGGGAGCTATTTATATTATCGGAGAGAATGCTTCGGATAGTGTATTGCCGGAGGGATGCAGGTTCTTGATTGCCGGATCTTTGAAACAGACGCAAACGCTGAAAGCGCTTGTCCGGGCTATCAATACGCCTTATACCTTATTATATACGCAAACATTGGGTTTACAATTAGGCGCATTCGCTATCGAAAGAATGTTGAAAGTGATAAACGACACGGATGCCGGAATGTTGTACGCCGATAGTTACAAAATAAAAGAAGGCTTGCGGCAACCGCATCCGCTGATTGATTATCAAGAAGGCAGTTTGCGCGATGATTTCGATTTCGGTTCCTTGTTGCTTTACCGTTCTGATGCTTTGAAAGAAGCTGTAAGCGAGATGGATGTCGATTATAATGCCGCTGCTTTGTATGACTTGCGGTTAAAAATTGCCAAAAAATCCCGCTTGTTCCATTTGCCGGAATTGCTTTATACGGAATTGGAAACGGATAACAGAAAATCAGGTGAAAAACTGTTCGATTACGTAGACCCGAAAAACAGGCAAGTGCAAATCGAAATGGAGCAGGCTTGTACGCGCTACCTGAAAGATATCCGCGCTTGGTTGCCTCCGGAATTTACGCCGCTGACTTTTTCCGCCGACGCTTTCCCTGTAGAGGCGAGTGTTGTGATACCGGTCCGTAACAGAGAAAAAACAATAGAGGATGCAGTCCGGTCGGTGTTGATACAGGAAACGGATTTTCCTTTCAATTTGCTTGTGGTGGATAACCATTCAACGGACAAGACAACCGAAATATTGAAAACTTTGGCGGCCACTGACAAAAGACTGGTTCATGTCGTTCCCGATAGAAAAGATTTGGGTATCGGCGGATGTTGGAATGTAGCGATAATGCATCCGCAATGTGGTAAATTTGCCATCCAACTTGATAGTGATGACCTGTATATAAATAAGGAGGTAATAAGAACGGTCGTGGATGCTTTTTATGCACAAAACTGCGCCATGGTAATCGGTACGTATAAAATGGTTAATTTCAAGTTGGAAGAAATCCCGCCCGGAATTATAGACCATCGCGAATGGACGCCGGATAATGGGCGCAACAACGCACTTCGTATCAATGGTTTGGGAGCGCCAAGGGCATTTTATACACCGGCGCTGAGGGAAAATAAGTTACCGAATGTAAGTTACGGCGAAGATTACGCCGTTGCTTTGGCTATTTCTCGCAACTACCGGATAGGACGTATTTACGAACCTTTGTATTTGTGTCGCCGGTGGGATGATAACTCTGATGCTTCTTTGGATATCAACAAACAAAACGCCTACAATTTTTACAAAGACCGAATACGGACTATCGAATTGTCGGCGCGAAAAAAATAATAGTATCGTATGAAACATTCGTCCGGGAAAAAAACTTCACCGTGGGCATGGATACCTTCCCTCTATCTGGCGGAAGGCTTGCCTTATGTTGCCGTCATGACGATTTCTGTGATTATGTACAAGCGAATGGGTATTTCCAATTCGGATATCGCCCTTTATACAAGCTGGTTGTATTTGCCTTGGGTTGTCAAACCGCTTTGGAGTCCGTTTGTCGACTTGCTGAAAACCAAACGCTGGTGGATTGTTGTCATGCAACTGTTTATCGGCGCCGGATTCGCCGGAATCGCTTTTACCATTCCGCTGCCTTTCTTTTTTCAGGCGACTTTGGCCTTCTTCTGGCTGCTGGCCTTCAGTTCGGCTACGCACGATATTGCCGCAGACGGGTTTTACATGCTGGGATTGGATACCAATCAACAGGCGAAGTACGTGGGCATACGGAGCACTTTCTACCGGATTGCTACGATTATGGGACAGGGAGCACTGATTATATTGGCCGGTTTTTTGGAAACCTCATCGGGCAGCGAACCGGTAAAGATTACCCTGGAAGCATCTCCGCAGTTTACGCAATCAACCCTACAACTTCCGCCAATAGCAAAGCAAGCAGGAACGGAAAGTGAGGATATTTATTTTCTTACGGATACCCAACCGGTTCAGTTGGGTACGCAGGGCGTAAACAAAGATAGTTTGCAACTTTTCTTAGCCACAATCACAACGACCAACCAAGCCAACGGTTTTATAAGCAAAGAACAAAGTACGGTTGAGAAAAAGAAAGAAAGCCTGTGGGCCGTCCATATTTCCAAGCCTTTGGGGCATTGGATTAAAACGCATTTTGGAGAAAAAAAGGAAGTCATTGCATCTGGTAAAACGGGCAATATAGCTGTAGTCGCTATGCAATTATCCCGTAAACCGGACAAAGAAATGATACTGAATACCTCGTTGAACCGGGGCGACAAAAGTATCGCGCTTCTTCAGGGCGAACGGCTCGTGTTCAATGAACGAAATTGGGACAAGTCGGCTTATCTCGTATTCCAGTTAGACCCCAAACTGACGACCGATAGCTCTGCCGAGTACAAGGGAATGTCGGGGAATATTCCGTTTGCTTGGTCTATTACTTTCTTTGTATTGGCCGGGCTTTTTATTTGTTTCAGTTTCTACCATAAAGTATTTTTGCCTGCACCGGCTTCGGACAAACCACAGTTGCATCTGGCAGCCAAAGATATTTTCAAAGGATTTTCGACCACTTTTGTCTCTTTCTTCCGGAAACCGCAGGCGGTGGCTGCTATCTTTTTCATGTTGACTTTCCGTTTTTCCGAAGCGCAATTGCTGAAACTGATTAATCCGTTTCTGTTGGATTCGCGAGACATTGGGGGATTGGGACTTACCACCGGGGCTGTCGGTTTGGTGTATGGCACGGTGGGCATTATCGGATTGACTTTGGGCGGAATCATCGGCGGTTTTGCCGCGGCCAAAGGTGGATTGAAGCGATGGCTGTGGCCGATGACTTTCAGTATGTTGCTTACTATTGCCACCTTTCTGTACTTAGGTCTTTCGCAAACGGAAAACCTGTTTTTAATCAACATTTGCGTCTTTATCGAACAGTTTGGTTACGGATTTGGTTTTACGGCCTATATGCTTTATTTGATTTATTATTCCGAGGGCGAACACAAAACGGCGCATTACGCAATCTGCACCGGATTTATGGCCTTGGGGATGATGTTACCCGGCATGTTTGCCGGTTGGTTGCAGGAACAATTGGGATACAGCAATTTCTTTATTTGGGTGATGATTTGCAGCATCATACCGATTATCGCCGTATCGCTGTTGAAGGTTGACCCGGAATATGGAGTAAAAAAGAAGGAATGAAAAACATTTAAACAATATAATATATGAAAAGAATCATACTTTTGTTAAACGTTTTCTTTATTGGTTTTCAGTTTGTCGTAGCCCAGAATGTGGTGGTTACGGGAACAATAACGTTTAAAGATGATGGTTTACCTGTTATTGGCGCTTCTGTTAGTGAAAAAGGAACTGTAAACAGGAGCATTACCGGTGTGGACGGGAAATATTCAATTTCCGTTCCGGAAGGAGCGACTTTGGAGTTTACCTATTTGGGTATGGAATCGCAAAGCCGCCGTGTAGCGGGGAGCGGCCCTTTAAACATTGTGTTGACTGAAGATGTCTACACGCTTGGTGAAGTGGTCGTCACGGCTATGGGCGTGAAAACGGAAAAGCGGAAATTGAATTTTGCGGTGCAAAGTATCAATGCAGATGACCTCACAGATAAAAAAGCTTCCAATTTTGTCAATGCATTGCAAGGTAAAATCGCCGGTTTGAGTGTAACCACTGCGAGCGGATCGCCCAACGCAGGCTCACAAGTCCTTATTCGCGGTATTTCATCCATCAATAACAGTCAGAACAACGAGCCGCTGTTTGTCATGGATGGCGTGCCCATTTCGGGAAATGGCAGCACTGCCGCTGATATCAATCCCAATGATATCGAAAGCGTTACGATATTGAAAGGCGCTGCAGCAGCAGCACTTTATGGACAAGACGCTGCCAATGGCGTTATTATGATTACCACCAAACGAGGACAGGTGGGAAAAATGACTGCTACGGCCAATGTCAGTTGGCAATACGATGTACCCACGCGCCTTCAAAAAATACAAACCAGTTATGCTCCCGGCTCACAAGGTTTTTATAAAGAAAAAACCATGGGTGGCTGGGGACCTTTGTTGAACGAAGGCGAACAAATTTACGACAACGTCAATAATTTTTTGACGAAAGGTTTTTATCAAAAATATGATTTTAGCCTTACAGGCGGCAGCGAAAAGTTTCAGACCTACGCCTCCGCCAATTATTCAAAGAACGATGGGATTGTGCCGAACGACTATTTGAACAAATTGGGAATTTTACTAAAAGGTACTTATCAACCGTTCAAAGAGTTGTCATTTACCATTTCGGCAAATATTACGGAAAACACTTATCGGGGATTCAGTGCAACGGGAATGTCGTCCGTTTACAATTGGCCGATTAATGACGATATAAGCAACTACGAACTGATAAACGGGTATCCACGTTTTTTGTATTACAGCGATGCAAACAAATATAATTCGCCTATCAGTCCGCTTTACTCGCGCTACAACGATGACGGCAAAAATACAAAATTGCGCAATATTTTGAGCGGGTCAATGGACTGGAATCCTGTTAAAAACCTGAATATTATCGGTCGTCTGAGTTATGATACGAGTTCTTACAACTACGATGGCTACTCTGTACCGCGTTGGGACGATTCGGTAGTGTATCCGAATATGACACGTCCCGATGCGCCCGGGGAAAATGCCACAGCTGCCGATTTGGCGCAATACGAAAAGAATCTGCTTGCTTACAATGTTTTTATAGATAAATACAATAACACACCCTATCTGACCGAGCAAGATATCGAAGATATGGATAAGGATGCTTTAGGCGCTTACAGCGCTTCTAATAGTAGAAGTCAGTTGTTTACGGCATCAGCCCTCGCAACTTATAAATTGGAATTGCCTCACGAATTTAGCGTTGATTTCTTAGCAGGCGCCGAAATTAAAATGTCGCAAGGTTTTTCAATGGGAAATAGTGGACGTGATTTTATCATACCCGGTACCTACAGTTTAAGCAATACAAATTCCAAATATGTTTACCTTAGCGACCGCACTGCTACACACAGCCAAAAAAGAGTTTTCGGTTATTTCGGCGAAATCCGGGGGGATTACAAAGGGCTTGCATCGTTGAGTGTTACGAGTCGTTGGGACTGGTCTTCCACCATTCTTACCAATCCGTATTATTATCCTTCCATCACGGGCGGTATTCTTTTTTCCGAATTATTTGAGCTGAAAAACAATGTTTTCAGTTACGGAAAATTGCGTGGGAATTATGCAGTGGTAGGTAAAGACGCTCCTGCGTTTTTGTACGACCGCCGGTATAAGCAATTTGCCACTTATCCCGATAATGGCTATGGAATAGACCCCACTTTGTCGTCTGCCGATAGAAATCTGCAACCGGAAATGACCTCTTCGTGGGAAATAGGAGCCGATTTGCGATTTTTCAACAGCCGCACCCGCTTGGATATGGCCTATTATTCCACCCAGGTGGATAACCAAATTGTAACTGTGCGTGTATCGCCTTCGTCCGGTTATATTCTCCAAACAAGAAACGAAGGAAATATACGCAATCACGGTGTAGAATTTACCTTGGAACAGGATATTCTTAAAAACCGGGCGTTCTCATGGACGGCTGCGCTGAACTTTGGTTTGAATCGGAGTAAGGTGTTAGGCCTTTCGACAGAAGCATCTGAAACTACCGGAACACAATACGGCGATATTTTTACTGCGGCTTATGTAGGCGAATCGACGACATCGCTTTCGGGTAAAACTTACGCCCGTACCGAAGACGGCAAAATCATCTGCGGCGAAGACGGTTATCCCCAAGTCGACACGAACAAAAATAATTATATCGGAAATCGTGAACCAACGTTCCTGTCCGGTTTATCCAATACCTTGAATTATAAAGACTGGACACTGTCGTTTCTTTTCGACGGACGTTTGGGTGGCGATGTCGTGAACGTAACAGGCCGTGGACTTATATCCAACGGACAAAACAAAATACTGGAAACGTATCGTGGACGGCAAATAGTGTTCGATGGTGTAGTACAACAGGCTGACGGTTCTTACGCACCCAACACAACCCCCATCACGCTCAATTATAAAACTATAAACGATTATTTTTTTGGCGTAAGTTCAAATTTTGTGGAAGACGGCTCCTTTATCCGTCTGAGTTATGTCGCCTTGGGATACTCAGTTCCGCAAAAATTGGTACATAAAATCGGACTGACCGGATTGCGTTGCTCGTTTACTGGCAATAATCTGTTTATGCTGACACGTTATACGGGCGCCGATCCCAATTGCAACGCCAGCACAAGCGCTGGAGGTACAGGCTCGGCAGGTATCGACAATTATGCCGTTCCGAATACCACCGGTTATAATTTCAGTATTACTGCAACATTTTAAAAAGATTCAAAAAATATGAAAAATATCCTCTATATAGTATTCAGTCTTTCGCTCATCGTTTTATTCACGGGCTGCGAAGATTTTTTGGACGTCAATACCAGCAAGGACAGCCCAACGACGATTACCGTTGACCAAGCCTTGCCGACCGCCTGTTTTTATGCGGCGCAACAGATATATGACCATGCGGAATACGGCGTTTACTTATCCCAGGCGCTGACAACTACATCCAGCAGTCAAACAACGGGAACTTACGATTACAGTCAAGGCTGGGATCTTCTGCAGATGAACCGCCACCCACAATGGCGCAGGCATTTCTACGATTTGGGAGCAAACATCAACGAAATGATACGCGTTGCCGAAAAAATCGACTCGAAGAACTTTATTTTGATTGGGCGCACCATTATGCTGCAATCCACGCTGTTTACCACAGACGCATTTGGCGAAATGCCGCGTTCCAATGCTTATACTTCTACTTCGCCTACTTACGATACGCAGGAAGAAATTTACAATTGGATGTATCAGGAGGCCGACGAGTTGGTGTCGTTGTACGCAAATGAGGATTGGGTAAACAATCCAAACAATATTCCCATTACGGAAAAAATGGACCGCATCTACAAAGGCGACATGAAGAAATGGGGCGTATATGCAAAAGCCCTGCGTGCCCGTTTGTGGTTGCGGAAGTTACCTAATTGGGAAAACAATCCGACTGTTTGTGCCAAAATTATCGGTTTGGTAGACGAAGTGTTGAACGACCCCAATTGGGAAGAACCGCATTACAATTACCCCGGTGGAACGAACGAACAAAATTGTCCGTGGGGATCTTCACACCCGATCATCAATGCTTGGGAAAGCCGGGGAAACCGTTTGGCGTCATCTATTCCAAGCAAATTTTTTGGATATGCTATCTTGGGCGGATATACTGTCAAAAATACAAACCGCCGTTATGCGCTTGATCCGCGTGCCGAAAGAATGATGACGCCGCGCGAAGCCGGTACGACCGGAAGCGACGCCATGCGCTGGCTCGAAAGCAATATCGGAATGGAAACTTCCATGAAAGTAACGTACTATCCCGATTTATATGCCGAAGCCGGACAGAATCCCTATACAAGCAATACCGGCTATATCGCTTTGATTACCACCGAAGAATTGCTGTTTATCAAAGCGGAAGCACAATATTGGGCAGGCAACAAAGCAGATGCTTACACTACCACGATGGAAGCTGTTTTACACAGTATGGTACGTTTTGGCGTTACCGAATCCGTAGCATCTAACGGCTCGGAATTGATCGGAACAGCCAAAACACGTTACACCCGCTTCTTTGAAGTGCGTTTGCCGGGCGAAAGCAGGTTTACAATTGCCGACCTGATGCAACAGAAATTTGTGACCATGTATTTGCAACCCGAACAATGGAACGATTTGCGTCGTTACAATTACAGCAGTAAAACCAACGGAATCAGATACGATGACGTACCGGTCTATACCATAACCACCTGCCATAAAGGTTCCGGTACAACGTTTAACGTAGCCGATTTTACAGTTGAATATTCGTTGCGCCGTCCATATAACCTGTACGAGCCTTTTTGGATGCAGCCCGACGCTTTCGGACAGAATGCGGAACTCTCGCCCAATGCCTGGATAACGCGGTTGAATCCCGACCCGGAAACGGAAGATAAATACAACAAAAAAGAGTTGGAACGATTGGGCGCTTATAAAAATCATGAGTGGTTGAAAAAACGCATGATTTGGGCGTATAATACAAGCGGAAAAGCCGTATGCAACGATGCAACGGAATGGAAATAATATATAAAAAATAAAACAGATAGAATGATGAAAACTAATTTTATTATATTGCTTACCTTGCTGGGCTTTGTCTTCATTTCGTGCGAAAAGCATGATTTCTTTGACGAAAACGTCATTACGGGAAACATAGGGCCGCAAGCGTATTGGGAAGTGGAAAGTTCGACGGTTGGCTCCGGATCTGTCATGCCGTTTAATTTGCAATATTATACTACAGTAGAAGATGCCGACCATTCGGAAGTATGGTACAACATTGTTGAAACGCAGGAAAAATCGGTTTCGTGTCCATGGGTAACCTCTTTTACCTATTCCGTCAGTTCAATCAAGTCGGAAGAAAAACGTATTTCCCAAAAAATCAAGGAATACCCACATTCTCTATCCGCATGGTCCGATTCGCTGCATGCCTACTCTTTAAAGGCTGATTTTCCGGTAAGCAACACATTAAGCCCGTTCTCGTGGTCTAAACCCGAAGTATTCGAGTACGACAAAATGGAAATGTATTTCGGAGCGGGTTTTATGGTGCAGTTTAAGGACAGTCTTTATAACCTGATGAAGTTTGCCGATTATAAAAATATGATGCTGGGAATAGGCTTGTTGGAAGATTTCAAACAATATACCGATTCTACTTACGACGCTAATTCGGATGATTACGTGTATCATTTTCCGAAAGATGCAAGCGGAAATACCCCGGTACCCGCCGAAATAACGAATCTCTACAGCAGCATTCCTTTCGACCGGTTGATTGAAGGCGCTTCGGGCTATAATGTAGAATTCAAACGTACCTATTCGATGGTCGCCATCTTGCGGGTTTATGATAAACGCGGTGTATATGGTACAACGGAATCTAAAGGAATAGACATAAATTGATTTTTAAAATGAAAAAGTACACATGAAAACAAAAATATATCGTATACAATACTTGTTGATTTGTCTCACAGGATTCTTGCCATTCAGCTGTATAGACAACGAACCTCCTGTGGAAGATTTGCCTTCGGCCGATGTAGCATTTACTTACGAAGTAACGGACGACATTTATCAATTGGATTATTATGTGGGTGCAACCGTAGAGTTTACCAGCATTTCAAATCTACAAGGCGAATGTACCTGGGATTTCGGCGATGGTAGCGGAGAGATTACCGGCAATGTGGTAACGCATAAATTTGCTGTGGCAGGCACTTATCCTGTAAAACTTACGGTAGCCGGCACAAAAAACAAAGCACAGCCCATTCTGATAAAAGACATTGTGCCGATTATGTCGATTGACCCCATTGAAGGCGGTATTTGCGAAGTATTGACTACCCCTGTAAGCATTTCGGTTGAGCTGCCGAATCCTGAAGGTTTGCAAGAAGATTATCTGTGGATTTTCCCGGAAGGAGCGACAGACGAAAACGGAAATCAGGTAACAACTTCCACTGCTGTAAACCCCGGAAAACTGAAATTCAGTCACGTAGGCTCGCAAGCCGTTCGGTTGCAGGCCAAATTAGGCGGACGCACCTTGGAAGAAGGAAAAGTAAACGTGCCTGTTGCTTATAATGAGGAAGTTCCAACCCTGTATTATGCGGTCAAAGGCGGTAATATTATGGCGCTTAAATTGGTAAACAATAAGCCTGCCGCTATGAATATTAACCCGTTTGATATGGCGGTTTCATCGGGAAAACACCCGTTGAACATCCTGTTTAACGATGCTTCGCTTTATGTATTGGATTGCGGCCAGCAGTTTACATTCGTAGACGATGGAGACGGAGTGCTGGGAGATGGAAGGATTACCGTTATCGCCAAAGACGGATCGAAAGTGGAAACCATGTTGACAAATGTCGGAGGCGCAGCTTTCAATGACCCGTTTTACGGATATATAGAAGGAACTTCCCTGTATTTTGCGAACCGGAATACCGGCATCGGCAAAATAGTGTTGACGGAACGCAATAAGATTTATTCGCTTTCCGAATATCCTTGGTATGTGCAGAATGCCTTGGTGGGTTACTACAACAACGGTTGGAGTTACGGCTCAATGAACGCTTGTTTTACGAGAATAGACGGCACGTGGTATTGGTGCAAAACCTACAACGGAACAGGAATATTCCGCTTTACCGAAGCCGATATTCTGAAACAAACCATCACAGGGGGCACCCCTGCACCCGCTGCCGGCGTTGCCTTATCGGGCATGACTCCGAAATCGTTGGTATGGGACAGTAAAAATCAAGTCATTTATTTTGCAGTTTACGACACCGGTTACGAAGGATTGTACCGTTGTACACTGGACCAGTTCAGTGCCATTGGCGGCTCAAAAAGCAGTTTGGCGCCCTATAAATTGAAAACAGCCGACGGAAAAAGCGTTACGCCGATTACCGAAGCGGGAAAAGGCGAAGGCTCGTCGGGCGAATTTATCGGAATATGCCAACTCACATTGGATGAAGCAACCGGTTGCGTTTACTTTGGTTTGCGCTCGGCTAATCCCGATGAGATAAAATCCGGTTTGATGCGTTACAACCCTGCTAAAGGCATTATCGAACACGTTATCGAAGGTGTTGAAGTGTACGGTGTGGCAGTAAATAACAGCAAATCGAAATTATTTTAAGTAAAAAATCAATAGTAATGAAACGAATAATTCAAATAACAGTCTTGTTGTTTATAATGGGAGGAACGCTTCAGGCACAACCACCCAAACGCGAAGTTCGCGCTACCTGGCTTTCGACTGTGTGGCGGTTGGACTGGCCGGCGGCCACAGTACCCGTTGCCACCGGAAACAATGAGACTGCCCGTGAGAACGTTCGCACTTCTCAGAAAAATGGTTTACTCGCGATTCTCAACAAGTTGCAAGCCGCTAATTTCAATACGGTATTTTTTCAGATAAGGGGAATGAGCGATGCTTTTTATCATTCGCAATATGAGCCTTGGAGCCAGTATCTTTCTGATGTACGTGGCGCTGATCCGGGTTGGGACCCCTTGGCCTATATCATCGAAGAGGCACATACACGGGGTATCGAAGTGCATGCCTGGCTGAATCCTTACCGTTATTCCACTTCGGCTGAATCGCACGGCAATTTGCCGACTGATTATGCTGCCTTGCACCCCGATTGGTTATTGGATTACGGCAGTTATACCAAAATCCTCAATCCGGGAATGCCGGAAGTGAGGCAGCGAATCTGCGATGTGGTAGCCGATATTATTACCCATTACGATGTGGATGGCATTATTTTCGACGATTATTTTTATGTTGAAGGAATAAGCAATGCATTAGACAATGCTCAATATCAGGCTTATAACCCATCGGGGTTGTCGCAAGCCGATTGGCGGCGCGACAATGTAAACCGGATGGTACGCGATGTTCAGGCGCGTATCAACAGCCTGAAACCCTACATTACCTTTGGTATCGGACCGGCGGGTGTAGCGGCTTCGAATGCATCGGTAGCAGCCAAATACGGGGTCGACCCTCCACCTGTGGGTGCCGATTGGCAGTATGGTGGCATTTACAGCGATCCTTTGGCATGGCTCAGCGATGGCTCGATCGATTATATTTCGCCACAATTGTATTGGGCTATCGGCTCAGGCACCGACTATTCAAGACTGAGTCCCTGGTGGGCGAAAATAGCCAACCTGTTTGGGCGGCATTATTATTCGAGCAATACGAGCAGTTACAGCAATGCCGTGACCGAATTGCCTGCCGAAGTGCAAGTCAATCGCGATGCAGACCTCAATGGTACGACGGGTGCAGTCTTTTTCCGCACCAACAATTTGGCGCAAACAGCGCTCAACGCCTTAAAAACCAATTCGTACCAATATCCTGCTTTGCGTTCGGCTTACGGATGGAAAACGGCTCCCACGCAAACTTTGGTGGATAACCTTGCCTTGTCGGGACAAAACCTGACATGGAATTACACCGACAACAGTGTGCGTTACAGCATTTATGCCGTACCCAACGCCAATCGCAACGATGCGGACGCTTTTGCATCTTCAAAATATTTGCAGGGTATTGCCTATTCGAAAAATTACACCTTGCCCGCAGGCATAAACGCATCGACCCATAAAATAGCCGTAGCCGTTTATGACCGTTACGGAAACGAATTTCCTTCGCGTGTTTTGGGTGAAACAACAACAAGCCTTGCTGCTGTGCAACTCACGTACCCTGCCAATAATGCGGAAAATATGGTTTTGCCCGCTCTGTTCACCTGGAATTCGACAAACGGCGCCGATTATCATGTATGGGAGCTGTCGGCAAACGCCGATTTTACCCAGCCGATTGCTTCACGCGAAACAGCGGATGCCGTGTTTAATTCGGGTTTGCAATCCAACATCAAAGAAAATACGACCTATTATTGGCGTGTTAAATCGCTCAAAGCGAACGCACTGCTTGCAGTTTCGGAAGTACGCAGCTTCAACGGCACTAAATTTAAACTGATTTCGCCCGCCGATGCGGCTACGAATGTGTCGATGTCGCCCGAATTTTCGTGGATGAACATTGGTGCAGGCGCAACTTACACGCTCGAAATTTCAGCTAAATCCGATTTCAGCACAATGGCTTATACAACCACCGTGCAAACAACAACAGCCAATGTACCTGGCGGATTTCTGTCCACGGCGACTACTTACTACGCGCGTGTAAGAGCTGTGTTGGGACCCATACAAGCCATTTCGGAACGGATTTATTTTGTTACCGAAGAGTTGCCGGTACCGATACCGGTACTTATTTCGCCCATTGATGGCGCTACCATTGCCGGTACCGAAATTGAAATCACTTGGCAAGCGCAAGAGTCAAAAGGTTTCCGTGCCGAGTTGTCGCAAAATTCGACCTTCCCGACACGCGGAACAACACTGAAATCGGTCGATGCATTTATTTACAGCGCCGTTTACAGTGATTTGGATCCGGGCGCTTACTATCTCCGCGTAAGGGCTAAAAACAGTGAAGGACTGACAGAGCCATCGGCATTTGTTACGGTTTATCTCACAGGATCGACAGCAATTGCCGGCCTTGATGCATTGGAATCCTGTTACAGTTATTACGACGCTGCAGGTCACTGCTATATTGTAATTAACAGTGCGAAAAGTTCATCTGCCGCTATTGCCGTTTATTCGATAACGGGTATGCAGCTCAATAAACAGGAATATGGATTGAATATGGGAAAGAACACCTTGTCGTTTGATATGACACGCTATCCCAAAGGCTTCTACCTGATTAAAATAAATACCGGAAGTAGCGAAAAAACGATAAAAGTGAGAAAATAAAAAAAGAAATTTTGATTTTTCACAGGGTTTTAACGGACTTCGATCCTGTGAAAAATCAACTATAAAAAGTATAGTTTTAGGTTTTAGGAGTCCATATAAATTACGTAAATAAATTTAATTGATCATGAAAAAAATTACTTTATTATTGATGGCGTGCTGCATGTCTGTAATGACATTTGCAGCGGGTGGAAACATCACCTACGTGTTGAACGGAGGCGTAACCAACCCCGACGGGTGGACGAGCAAAGCAGATATGCTTGTCGGATTTAATCAGGACTACAATACTGCAAATTCTGTTGCTTCAAGCGCAACGTGGTACACATGGGAAACGCTGGACGTTATCTTGGCAGCCGGCGACCCGGTAGTTCGCATTCCGACTTTTGCAGCTGCAGGTTTCTATCCTGTGCTTACTGCTGCAAAATGGCAATGGTTGCACGACTATATTGTGGCTACCGGAGTTGCTCAAAGTATCGCAGCGATAGCAGAAGCCGATAATGCTTTTTGGCGTTATGAAGTGTCGGCATTTTTTGTGAACGGCAAACGCGCTGCATGGCCGATTTCTGCCGATTATACTGTTGCAGGGCAACCCTCAGCATTTATACCGGCTTGGAAACAGGCTTTTGCCGGTCCTGCCACTTATGATGGAAGCGCGGATGTGACTATTCCCGATCCCTACAAAGAAGGTTCTACTTTCGACGGCTGGTACGCAACAGCTGATTTTTCGGGCGCCAAAGTAACATCCATTCCTGCCGGATCGGATGGAGACAAAACACTCTATGCCAAATGGGTGGACTACGTTCCTACCTGCGCCGAAGTGAAAGCATTGGCAGCAGGCACAACTACCAAAGCAAGTGGTGTTGTAACCTACGTTAACGGTACTGCCGTATATCTTCAGGATGCTTCCGCCGGATTGCTCATTGAATTTGCAGCAGTTCCTTCCGTAGCCGCAGGCGATAAAATTACCCTAAGTGGAACAACCGCCGCTGTGGGCGCATACGTGAAACTGACCGGCGCGACCTTGTCGGAAAAAGAAGCCGCTACGCTTCCGGCTTTCCAAACCATTAATTTGGCAACCTTGTTAGCCGACGCTGCTCCTTATATGTTTGAATATCTTTATTTGGAAGGCTTAACGATAACCGCTTATGGAAGCGGTACTGTTACTTTGTCCGACGATGCAAACAATGCCATCACGCTGGTTGCAACATTGAGCCAGACGACGTTCCCGGTAGGCACCAAAGTAAATCTGAAAGCTACAGTAAGCTATGATACGAAAGTTCTGCTGGTGGGATATCCGGAAAATGTGGTAGCCGCGCTGGTTTCGATACCCGACCCCGCAACGTATCCTGCTCAAGGGAATGGAAAATATACATTGACAAACAAATGGCTTATAGCCAATACGCTGGATAACTTCACCGCCAATCGACTTGGAATCGCCGATCACGTACGCGGTATGGCGGCAAAAGACGGCAAAATGTATTTCCCCGACAGAAACCTCAAACAGTTAGTCGTAGTGGACGGTGCAACAGGCGCAAGGTTAGCTCCTATTCCGTTGGCGTCTAATATTTTCCGTTTTATCAACGCTTCAGGAGCAGAACAAGATGCGGGAACGCTTCCGTTCAACGATATTAAAGTGGACGCAGCCGGACATATCCTGCTGGGCAACTGTATCACTTCCAACGCACAGCCTTTCCAAGTATGGAAAATCAATTTGGCAGACGGAACAGGAACATTGATAGTAAGCGAAATACTGCTAGACAATCCTGATTTTGCCCAGTCTACTATTCGTTTCGACGCCTTCGGCGTGTATGGCGACGTGGACAATGACGCCATTATTATGGCAGCCAACGCTTCGGCAATGGAAGCCTATAAGTTTACAATAAGAGGTGGAGTACTAGAATCTGTCGAAGTGGTTATTATTGATGTTTCTGAAGCAGGAACCTTCCTGACCGGATTGGCTAATCCGGGAACGGCTCCGCAAATTTTCCCGATGGACGAAAATTATTTCTACTTGGATGGATTTTCCACGCTTCCTACCTTAATTGATATGGAAGGAAATGTGGTAGATGGATTTTACAATGTTCCGGTTGAAGTAGAAGACTGGGAGACAGGTAATGGTAACAAAAAAGGACATAACGGTTTGGCCGAATTTGAATTGGGTGGCGAATATTTCTTCATCATGGCTTCTATGAATACGGCCGGAACGCCTCCTTCCGCTTTCCGCCTGTTCAAGTGGAAAGACGCCAACAAGGAATTCAAAGATATTGAATCCTTGTGGACGCTTCCAGCAGCAGGTATGGGCAGCGCTACCAATGGGTATCGTACGGCAGTGCCTTCGGTAGAAGTAAATGAAGCCACAAAAACCGCTACTATCTACTTGTACACCGGTGAAAACGGTTACGGCGTTTATGAATTTAAAATCGGTGCCAGCGCGATCAATCCTGTTAATAAAGACGCTGTCAGCGTAATCGCATCGGGCAATCAAGTGCGATTGAGCGAAAAAGCAGCCGGTATAAAAGTGTTTAATCTGGTGGGTCAATTAGTACAAAAAGCGCAAGGAGTATCTTCAATAACAATACCGAACAGAGGTATGTATATTGTATCCGTACAAACGCTCAAAGGGGAAATTATTACGAAGAAAGTAATAATTAAATAAGCGCTAAACAAAGGGCAGGGGGAGCAATCCCCCGCCTTTTATTCTATCATCTTTTAAACACAAAGCATTGTTACCATTTTATCTATTACAGCACTTTGTGTTTTTTCAAAAAAGTAGTTGCTGATTTTTAAAGTATGTTGCAAAAATGAAAAAAGCGGTATTATCACTCATTTTGTTATGGTTTGCAGCCATCGTTTATTCGCAAACGATTACACTGGATGGCACAGTATATAACGTGGATACGCTTGAAAACCATCAGGTAGGTCCCGCTACGCAATACATGAAGTTACGCCTAACGACAACATCCACCAAACGGCTGGATGCCTATTTTCTCGTAGCCAACGTTACCGACCCCAATCTTACCGTACGCGCAGCATTGGGTCGCGATTCAATCTATGGCGGTGAGGCTCCCACGACTACCGCGAAACGACTTTCAACTGAAGGCGCATTTTATTTCGCCGGAACAAATGGGGATTTTTACGACACAGGCGCAACATACGCCGGTTATCCCGTGTCCGGTAACATGATAAACAGTGAAATAGCCAGGATTCCGGGAAGCCGCCATGTATATACCTTCGATGCCAACAAAAAATCGTATATCGGCATGATGACCTACGCCGGAAACGTTCATTCCGGAACGGAATCATGGGCAATCAACAGCATCAACCACACACGTGGCGAAAACGAACTGAAACTTTATAATCAGTACAACGGTAAATATACCCACACGAATGCTTATGGTACGGAAGTAGCCATTGAACTGATCAATGGCGATACTTGGGGCGTGAACCGTACCTTACACGCCAAAGTAACAAAAATAGAACAAAACGTCGGCAATATGGCTATTGCGAAAGGGAAAGCCGTGCTTTCGGGGCATGGCACGGCAGCAACCAACCTCAATGCGCTTTCGGTTGGCGACGAAATCGAACTCAATTTGAATTTGACTATGGAAGGCGGCATCACAAGCGAGTTTGCTCAGATGACCGGCGGAGACAATTATGCTAAAATTGTGAATGATGGGGTAGTCGTTGTTACCGATTTCTGGAACGAATTGCATCCACGCACGGGTTTGGGCTATTCGCAAACCCGGGATTCGGTTATCTTTTGTGTAGTGGATGGTCGCAGTCCGCAATCCAACGGATGTACCACCAAAGTGTTGGGCCAATTAATGCAAAGCGTGGGCGCATACACGGCTTTCAATATGGATGGCGGCGGATCAAGCGCCATGTATCTGGCCGAACAGGGCAAAGCCGTGAATGTTACCAGCGATGGGTATGAACGCGCCGTAGGAAACAGCATTTTTGTTGTGGCAACCTGTCCTACCGACAATGTCATAGCCAAAATCATACCTTACACAAGCCATATCGAGATACCGCAATACGGTATTTACGAATTGCATTATCGCGGCTACAATCAATATGGCGTACTGCTCGACAGTGATTTAAGCGGCGTAGTTTTGTCGTCCCCTGCCGACTTGGGAACCGTCAACGGCAACCAATTTACTTGCACCGGTACCCAGCCCGGCATTTTGACGGCAACTTATAACGGTACGATAACGGCACAAATCTACATTACGCCCACAGCAACTTCCGGTGTAGAAATACGGCTCGATTCGGTATTGATTGACAACCGGAACGGCTACGACATAGAAGTATCGGCGCTTACTGCCGGAGGATTGCAACCCATTGCATCGCAGGTTTTAATATGGACGGTAGATAATCCTGCCGTATGTACGATTGAAACCGGCGTATTACGCGCCTTGTCGAATGGATCCACTTTTGTAGTGGGCGCCTTGGGCGAAATGAAGGACACGCTCTATGTTACAGTAGAAAATCCATCTGCGCAACGTATGGTAAGTGATGTGTTCGTACCGAACGAATGGACGATAAGCACTATCAGCGAATGGAATTCGACTGTGTCGTTCAATACCGACAATGTTCCTGTCTCGTGGGAACATGGCGGAGCGATCAATTTCCCCTATAAAAACGGACGGGCGCCCTACGTCCGGCTTACCAAAGACTATCGCCTTTACGGTTGCCCCGACACCTTAAAAATAGTGGCCAATATCGGCAATCTGCAACTGAAAGACGTGAGTATTTCCTTGCGTGCCAACAATGATACGAAGACGGTAGCATTTAAAATTACGGCGCCTTTTCCTGCCAATACCGATTTTGATCTGGATGTACCCATCGCTTCGCTGTTTGAGAATGCCGGCATAGCCATCTACCCCTTGCAATTCAATAATGTACAATTCAATATCGAATCAAGCAATACCGTAGGTACGGATTATTTTTTGGCAGTCAAAGAAATCGCCCTGATTTACAGTGGCGTATCAACGACCGGCATCGTCGGTCTTCCGAAAACGTCCGCTTTCTCGGTCTATCCCAATCCGGTAAGCGGTGGGAATTTGTTTGTCCGTTTGGATAACAAACAACAGCAGGACGTGCACATTGCGTTGTTTACCCTTTCCGGACAATTGGTACAATCACAGCAATTCGGCAAATTGGCAACGGATGTGGTTTTGTTTCCCGTGAACGGTATTCCGCAAGGTATATACCTGTTGAAGGTGCACCAGGGCAATCAGGTCGAAACGCTAAAAATAATTATCCGATGAGGGAATGGCCGACTTTATTATCTTTGGTATGCTTTGGTTTATTGCTGCCTTCCGCTTTTTATGCGCAGGCAAGCTACACCAATCCGGTCGTGGCTGAAAGTTTGCCCGACCCAACGATAATAAAGGCGTCAGATGGTTTTTATTACTTGTATGCTACGGAAGATATCCGCAACATACCCATTCTCCGTTCAACTGATTTGGTTGATTGGGCGTTTTGCAATACTGCATTTACCGATGCTACCCGTCCGACTTTTGAGCCGAACGGGGGGCTGTGGGCGCCCGACATCAATTATATCAAGGGTCAATATGTGCTTTATTATTCCATGTCTGTCTGGGGTGGCGAACAAACTTGCGGCGTTGGTGTAGCGACTGCGGATTCGCCGGTAGGCCCTTTTACCGACCATGGAAAGCTTTTCCGAAGCAATGAAATAGGCGTTCAAAATTCCATCGACCCTTTTTATATGGAAGATGAGGGGAAAAAATATCTTTTCTGGGGGAGTTTTAGTGGAATATATGGCATAGAACTGACTGAGGACGGACTTTCGATAAAACCGAATGCGGAAAAAGTACAAATCGCAGGCACTGCATTTGAAGGCGCTTATATTTACAAAAAAGAGGCTTATTATTATCTTTTTGCTTCGATTGGCGCTTGCTGCAATGGAATAAGCAGCACGTACAGGCTGGTAACGGGTCGTTCACAAACCTTATTGGGTGGTTTTAAGGATAAAACAGGAAAAAGTATGCTGGATAACGGATATTCCGTAGTGATCGGATCAAACGAGCGTTTTGTGGGAAATGGACATTGTTCGGAAATTGTTCGGGACGATGCAGGTTATGATTGGATTTTTTACCATGGTTATGATAAAAATAATCCCAGTGGCCGCCACTTATTTCTCAGTCAAATAAAGTGGGATGAATACGGTTGGCCCTTTGTAGACAACGATTCCCCATCCCCATCCGCTTCGGCGCCCGCTTTCGGAACAAATATCGAACCACCGGTGGTTTTCGACATCAAAATCCGTTTGGACTCGGCGCTGATTGATAACCGGAGCAATTATCCGATAGAAGTTATAGCGACAACCGCATTCGGTAGAGCCTTCGTACCGCCTGCCGATTTAAGTTGGAACGTAAGTAATACGGACATTTGCCGGATAGAAGACGGCGTTGTAAAGGCATTGAAAAACGGTACGACTTTGATTCGCGGAACGTTATACGGTTTGAAAGACTCGCTGATCATATCGGTTGAAAACCCGGTTACCTATCGTACCCCTTTAAGTCCGCTCCAATTCGGCGATTGGACGATGGCTGCTTCTTCTCAACTCAATGCAGCGCTCAATACCAACAATCTACCCGCAAATTGGCAAGAAGGAATTGCGGTGAATTTCACTTATGCCGCAGGACGGGCGCCCTATATCCGGATGACCAATCCGAAAGCATACACTTACGGTTTGCCGGACACTTTAAAAATCATACTCCATACCGGAGAAATAGCTATCAGCAAGGGCACCGTGTATTTGAAGGCAAACAACGATACTAAAACCGTTTCAAAAGAATTTACCGCTTTTCAGCGGAACAATGAAACGGAATTATCCATCCCGGTGAGCGAAGTGTTGGATGTAGCCGACCGCGGAATTTATCCCATTCGTTTCGATAATATTTACTTTATGCTGGAAACGTCTATGACGCAGGCTCAGGCCTATACGCTGGCCTTGAAAACTATTGATCAGGTATATGCAGGCATGGCGCCTACCGGTATTGTGCTTCCTGCGGCAAACCGTTTCTCGGTGTATCCGAACCCGGCGTCCGATAAAGTGCACGTGACCGGTATCCGGTCGGACAAACCTTTATTGCAACTGTACGCCATAGATGGAATCTTATTGAAAGAAACAACAGGCACAGAAATGGACATCAACGGCTTCACTCCCGGCACGTATATCCTGCGGGTAAAGGCCGGTCAATTTGTAGGAAGTAAACCATTTATTATTAGTAGATAAAAATATATTATTCGTATGAAACAAATAGTCGTTCTTTTTATGCTTCTTTTCTCCTTTTGGGGAGGCATGGCATTTGCTCAATCCCCTCCAAAGCGCGAAATGCGTGCCACGTGGATTGCTACTGTCACCCGAATCGATTGGCCGAAAGAATCCGGCGCCACAGCGCAAAAAAACGAGATGCTGCGAATGCTTGATTCTATTCAGCGGTTGAATATGAATGCGGTATTTTTTCAAATCCGTTCCCGTTGCGACGCGATGTATAACTCCGCTTTTGAACCTTGGAGTAGCGATTTAGGGATTGCACGTGGAACCCATCCGGGTTACGACCCGCTGGCTTTTGTCATCGAAGAATGTCATAAACGCGGAATTGAATGTCATGCCTGGTTGAATCCCTATCGCTACAGTCGCGATGGCAACGGATGGACCGGCGCTAACGATAATGCTTTAAATTACGAAAAAACACATCCGGAATGGCTACTTTGGTATGCTAATAATGTGGTATGCGACCCGGCCTTACCGGAAGTGCGGATACGCATCAAAAGTGTGGTAGGCGATATCATCAGTAAATACGATGTGGACGGGATTATTTTTGATGATTATTTCTATCCTTACGGTGGCACCACGAATCAGGACGCCGCTTCACAAGCGACCTATAAACCGGCGGGGATGAACGTCCACGATTGGCGGCGCGACAATGTGAACCGGATGATTGCCGACGTCTATGACACCATTCAAGCTGTCCGTCCCTGGGTTACATTTGGCGTTTCGCCTTTCGGCATCTGGACTACCGACGCCTCGGTGGCGGCCAAAGAAGGAATTACACTCCCTTCCGGCATCACAGGCGGCAATATGTACCAGGAAATCTATTGCGACCCCTTGGCTTGGTTGAAACAGGGAACGGTCGATTATATTTCGCCGCAACTTTATTGGAAAACAGGCGGAAGTCAGGATTACAACACACTCTGTCCCTGGTGGGCTGATTTGGCCAACAAGTTTGGCGTACAGTTTTACTCCAGCATGGCAAACTACAAATATGCGGAAAAAACGGATGCGGCTTATACTGTAACCGAATTAGCCAATCAATCGCTCCGCAACCGCAGTTCGGCGAAAGACGACGCGCCCGGACATGTCTTTTACAATACACGGGCTTGGGTATATGATATCCCTTTCCGCAAGAAATTCAAAGAAGAAATTTTTACGAAACCGTCGCTTACGCCCGCCATCGGCTGGAAACCGGCGAACGACCAAAGAATGGTGACTTTCAACCCGCCCACGGGTAGCGCCATCTCCTGGCTATACAACGAAACGACCGATAGCGTCCGCTATGCTGTTTACGCCGTACCGATAGCCCGGATAAACGACCCTTCGGTCTTTTCCAAATCCGACTATCTGTTAGGCGTTTCATACGTCAAGCGATATACTTTACCCAGCGGCGTCAGCACCAGTTCGCACCGGATTGCTGTTTCGGTATTGGACCGTTACGGCAACGAGTTTGCGCCGCGCGTCTTGGGCGTATCGGTGTCCGAAATGGAGCAAACACAGTTGATTTATCCCGACGACTATGCACAGGTACGTATCCCGGTTGTATTCCGGTGGAGTGCGATTGACAAAATCGATTGTTATGTGTGGCAATTGGCTACAGACGCCGATTTCACCGATATCGTCTGTACGCGGGAAACCACGGACAACCAATTCAATACCAGCGTACAACTGAATATCAAGGAAGACGGTGGAACCTATTACTGGCGCGTCCGGACACGCAAAGCGAACGCACGGGATATCTGGTCGGAAACCCGCAGGGTAATTCTCTCGTCCGGCGGTGGGTCGGGATTGGATGCAATCCCCGAAACTTCCGGGAATCTGAAGGCCTGGCTGTCCAACGACAACTTATTGGTTGAAACGGCCGTAGCCTGTCCGGCCGTCATCCGCACTTACAGTCTTTCGGGACAACTATTGTCGGTCTTGCAATACCATTTGCAAAATGGAAAGAATATCATTCCATTCGACAGTTCATACACGGGTGTTTCGCTCGTCGGCATCCGGACTGAAAACGACGAAGCAACGGTGAAAGTATACAATCATTAGAAAAATAATAGAAAATCATGAAGCAGTTACACATTCTTTTATGCATCCTTTTCACAAGTCTTTCCGGCTATGCAACGGATTTGACCGGTGTGAAAATTTACGTGAATCCCGGTCACGGTGGACACGATTCCGACGACCGGAATGTAGTAACGATTCCCTTTTCCGCCGGTGACGCCGCCGGTTTTTGGGAGTCTAACTCCAACCTTACCAAAGGTTTGGCTTTGCGCGATTTGCTACTGTCGGCAAATGCTACGGTACTGATGTCGCGGACAACCAATACCACGGTTGACGATCGGAATTTATCAGAAATCGCTGAAGAAGCGAATGCCAACAATGTGGACGCTTTTTTGTCGATTCACAGCAACGCCGCCAACGCATCCGCCAATTATTTATTGCTGTTGTATTGCGGAACAGACGGCAATCCCAATGTAACGGCCAGCATACCCATGGCGCAAGCGGCTTGGCAACGCCTGTTTCCGAACGAACTGACGAATTGGACGGCTTATAGCCTGACTTCACCGAATATCCGGGGCGATATGACTTTCTATGGCTATAATCTGGGCGTTCTACGTCCTTTAACCGTTCCCGGATTCCTTTCCGAAGGTTCGTTTCACGATTATAAACCGGAAACCCACCGCTTACTGAACGCGGATTACTGTAAATTGGAAGCCATCCGCTTCTATCGCTATTTCCATGATTATTTCGAAAAGGATTTGCCTCAGACTTCGGGCGAAATCGCCGGTTGGGTGAAAAGCGAAAACGAACGGATCAATCATCCGCTGTTTACCTACAACGCCGGAACCAGCGACCAATGGCTACCCTTGAACGGAGCTACCGTGAAATTGCTGGACGCTTCCGGAGTAAACGTGTTAAAAACCTATATCACAGATGATTATTACAATGGTATTTTCACTTTCTATGACTTGGCGCCGGGCAATTATAAACTATCTTTCGAGGCTACCGATTACGATGCCAAAACGATAGACATTACGGTCTCAGCGGAACAAACGGCTTTTGCAAAAACTTTTCTCCGGAATAACAATGTGCCGGAGCCGGAGGGAGGTTATCCCGATTATCCCGAACCCAATCAGGAAGCGGGCGTTTTGCCGATGAACCAATACCCATTTACCCAAACAGCCCAAAACCTGAATCCGGCTTGGTTGAACGGTGCGGGCATCAAACGGACACTTTACCGGAACGACAAAATCTATGTCCTGACCACTGAACCCAAAATTTATGTCATCAATGCCAATTCCGCTACCTTGGACGTCGTAGTGAAAGAATTGGATTTGACCGGAATAACGGACGGCGTTACAACTATCAGTGATATCGCTTTCACCGCCGACGGTTATCTACTGGCTTGTAACAAAGAAAACATTGCTTACACCGCTCCGACTACCTACTGGAAAGTGTATACTTGGGATGACGACAATGCAGCGCCAGCCTTATTGTTCCAAACCCAGGCGCAGGCCAACTGGAGTGAAGGAACGGTAGGTGAAACCTTTACCGTGAGCGGCGCCCGCAAACACCTGAAATGCTATACGACTGCCGTAACGACAGGCGCTGCCAAACAAATCCGTGTCATGGGCTTGGAATATGAAACGGGCGTAGCGCAAATACTTTCCAAATACATGATGGATGTGGCTAATTATACCGAAGCGATTTGGAGCGAACATCCGGTTTTCACCATTTCTCCTTCCGGCGATGGCGACCATTTCTATCTCGACAGCGAAACCTTGTTGCCCGCAGAATATCAGTTCGACTGGGCGGCAGCGGATAGAAGCGAATTGAATAAAAAAGCGGAATTTGCCGCCGACCCGGCTTATAACCTGCATGTTATTGCAGGGGGAAGCGCTTTCTTCCGTCATGCCAAACACTTGTATATGGCAGCGCCGGTATGCGAGAGCGACGCCTCGAAAGTCGGCGTGGTTTTATTCGATATCACCGACGGCTTGCATCACGCCCTTAAAGTTTCGGACAAATATCCGGCAGAAGGTCTGGGTACATCGGCGGCAAGTTATATGGCGGCGGCAGCCAAAGTGGATGCTTACGACATAGAACTGCTTGTTTGGGCTAAAAACCAAGGAATTGCACGCTATAAAACCCAGGCTGCCGACCCGAAAGCCAATATCTTCGCTTCGGAATTGTCGTACGCCAACGGAGATTTTAGCTTTACACTGAACGAAAATGCCGCCGAAGTTGTGCTGGAATTATACAACGAAGCCGACGAAATCGCTGAATCATACAATCTGGGCGCATTAGCCAAAGGTGCACACCGCATTCATCAGGAATATACTACTGCCTCGGTATCATGGGGTATCACCGCCGGAACAAGCAGCGTAGACCGTCCGGTACTGTTGACGACCGCTTCCCAACTGCCGGTCCCGAATCCGATTGGTTTGGCGGTGGACAATTCGTTTACAAGTCCTTTCTTCGGAAGGGTGTATGCCACTTCTGCGGGCAATAGCTCCAAAGGGGTATTTATCTTCAACAGCGCATTGGCCGATGTCACCGGTCAAGGAACTGCGGGATATGCCGGGAATATCGCTTGGGCGACCGACGCTACTTACGGATCCATCAGTCCTACCCGATTGGCCATCGCTGTAGACGGTACGATATATATTACCGATTATACCGATACGCATGGCGGGGTTTGGATCATGAATCCTGCTACTCCATCCGCTAATTTTACGCCGGTATTTACGCCGGGTATCGGCAATACCGCCGTTCATGGTTGTATTCCATCTGCTTATATAGAAGGCGCTGGTGCGAATACCAAGCTCTACACTTTCGATGAAAACAGCGGTGGAAATGTGCTCCGTTACGATATCGGTAACCTGTCCGGTTTGTGGACTACGCCACCAAGCGCTGTGATCTATAATGACGCGGCAAACGGTAACTTGCAAGTCAATCTCAATTCCTGCATCATTCCCGATGGACAAGGCGGCTGGTGGATATCGCAGGCAAGAGCTGCCGGAGCAAATACAAAAGCCGTGCCATCGTTGATTCATTTCAACGGAACTTCTGTAGATTTCAACTCCGGAGAGGGCGATTTCCCCAACATCATCATTGATTCCGACCGGGCAGCGATGGCTGTTAATTCCGATAAAACGCGCTTGGCGATGGGATCCGCTTCCGAAGTGTTGATATTTGACATTACTTTCGATGAAAACGGCATTCCCGTTCTCCAATTGGTATATACCATTACCCACGGCTTGAATCGTATATGGAGCGTTGACTTCGATGTGGCGGGAAATATCTATGTGGCGGGTTATAACAGCAATCGTTTGGCTGTATGGGCTTTGCCGAAAGCGGATAACAGTTTCACTACACCGGCGCCTGTTCGTTTAGGAACGACGGGTTTGCCGACTGTTTCAACCGGTGACCGGATTAGCGTATATCCCAATCCTGCCGTTTCCGACATTACGATTGCAGGCAACGGAATAGCCATCGAAAGTTACATTCTTTACGATACAAACGGTCGTCGACTACGCACCGGAGCCGTTAAAGGCGAGCAAACTTCCGTCGCATTGAGTGGCTTGAATGCCGGCATATATATCTTACAGGTAAAAACAGCCGAAGGCCTTGTTATCAAACGAATTATCAAAAAATAAATAAATTAATTAAATATAAAGTGTCATGAAAAAATTATTGATCTTATTTGCTTTATTGGGACAAATAGCTTTTGCACAGTCTATTGATGTTACATCCGTTCAAATGTTGAAAGGAACGGAAGTCGGCGGATTCTACCATCCGGTATTTGCTCCGCAAGGAACCTATTTGTTGACAACCGGCGAAAATTATGCCGGTTTGAATCTTCATCCGCTGGTTGCCGGTGCAATGCAAAAACTTACCGCCGATGCGGGAGCCGGTTACGATTTTCGTATTAGCGACGATGGAAACACCATCCTGTTCAAACAAACGGAATTTCAAAACAATCTGCGTTATACTTCCTTGAATCAATATGATTTACAGGAAAAAAAACAATCGAAGGTAGGGAAAGCGACACGGGACAAAATCACGCCCGTATCCGCCGGTAGTCAACCCGCTTATGTGCAAGGCAAGACCTTGGTGAAATCCCCCTTGAAATCATCCAGCGTGCGTGTAGCTCCTTTTATTAATATAGAAGACCAAAAAATGGTCCTCTATTCCGGAAGCAAACGCACGACGCTTACGCCTAACGGAAAAGATGCCAGCTACTTTTGGGCAAGCGTTTCCCCCGACCAAAAACACATTGTCTATTTTGTGGCCCGCCGGGGCGCTTACATTGCTAGCATTGATGGAAAAAATCCGGTTTCTCTGGGTAAGCTCAACGCCCCCAAATGGCTGAACAATCAATGGGTTATCGGCATGAATGATATAGATGACGGCGACTTCGTGGTATCTTCGACGATTGTGGCCGCCACCATCGACGGAAAAATTCGTCAAACGCTGCCTACACCGCAAACGCCGATTGCCATGTATCCCGCAGCTTCGGCCGACGGCAAACACATTGCTTTCAATAGCAATGAAGGAAAAATATACATTCTATCTATTAATATTCAAAAATAAAGGAAGAACAAGTCATGAAAAAAATTGCAATCTTTTTACTTGTTCTTTTAACAAGCATAGCCGCACAAGCCACCGATTTAACCGGTGTGAAAATTTATATCAATCCCGGACATGGCGGTTATGACGCCAACGACCGCAGTGTATGGACGATTCCTGTTCCAGAAGAGTGGACGAATCCGAACGGATTCTGGGAATCCAAATCCAATTTGGTGAAAGCGCTTGCATTGAAAGAAATGCTCGAAGCAGCAGGCGCAACCGTTATTATCTCGCGTACCGATAATACAAGCGGGGTAAGAGACCAGAGTTATCACCCCGGCGTTAATTTAACCGGCGGCGGCGACCGCGATCTCTCGGAAATTGCCGAAGAAGCCAATGCCAACAACGTGGATCATTTCATTTCGATTCACAGTAACGCGATGGGTACAGCCAATTCGTTGACCAACCATTTGTTATTCCTCTATCATGGCGACGACGGCGTTCCAACAGTAGCGGAAAGTTTGCCGATGGCACAGTCGGCCGGACCCATTCAACAGAATAATCCGCTAACCGTTTGGCAAAATACGGCGGCTTCCATTCGAGGAGACTTTACGTTTTACGGCGACAGGGTAGGGCTTGGCGTGTTACGCCCGCTGACTGTGCCCGGTTTCCTGTCCGAAGGCTCGTTTCACGATTATGCACCCGAAACGCACCGTTTGTGCAACAACGATTATTGCAAGTTGGAAGCCCTGCGTATGTTCAAGCATTTCCATGCTTATTTTCATCGCGATATGCCCGCCGCAGCTACCGTTGCCGGTTGGGTAAAGAGCGAAAACGAAAGAGTAGATGTTTTAGAGCAGCCTAAATTTGTTTTCCGCGCAGCCACCGACGACCAATGGAAACCCATCAACGGTGCAAAGGTTACGCTGCTTGACGAAAGCGGACAAAACACCTTGCAAACCTACACCACCGACGGTTGGTACAACGGTATTTATGCTTTCTACAATCTGGCAGCAGGCAATTATAAAGTGCGCGTGGAAGCAACGGGTTACGAAAGCAAAACCGTTGATGTAACGGCAATTGCTTCAGAAATAGCCTACGCAAAAGTGAAACTTTTCAATCCCGATTATGCGCTTAACAGTAATTTGGAGCCGGACTATCCGCAACCCAATCAGGATGCCGGCGCTGTCGCTTTGGATCATTACAATTT
This sequence comes from Dysgonamonadaceae bacterium, assembly GCA_031289145.1. Classification (GTDB taxonomy): domain Bacteria; phylum Bacteroidota; class Bacteroidia; order Bacteroidales; family Azobacteroidaceae; genus Azobacteroides. The sequence goes on from JAITQA010000115.1 coordinate 69,562, forward strand.
TTTGCAACAAGGCGAAACCACTGCATTTGATGCATTGAACAGCGCAGCGGTAAAACGAATGCTTTTCCGTAACAATAAAATTTATGTATTGACCACCGAGCCGAAAATTTTGGTTTACGACGCAGCAACACAAGCCTCGCTGGGCGAATTGAATTTGACCGGCGTGGAAGGCGGTGATGCGATCTTGAGCGACATTGCCTTTGCGGCTGACGGTAAATTATTGGCTTGTAACCGGGCAACCATACTATTGGTTGGGGCCACCACGTCTTTCAAGGTATATAAATGGGATAATGACAACGCCACACCCGACTTGCTGTTCCAATCGCAAAAACAAGCCAATTGGAATGAAGGTCTTGTTGGTGAAACTTTTGCCACTGCCGGTGCAAGCGACCATTTGAAAGTTTATACGACCGCCGTTACCACCGGTTCGTCAAAACAAATTCGCATTATTGGATTTGAATACTTGGCAGCCACCAATATGCTTGCCGATAAATATATGGGTAGTGCGGACGTTGCTCACAACGGTACGGCAACCTATACCGAAGCCGAATGGGGCGCACATCTGAAATTTACGATTTCGCCGTCGGGTAGTGGCGACCACTTTATTATCGACAGTGATATCATGCAAGCCACCGAATATCAGTTCGATTGGGAACAACCCGATCGCTTTCCTTTGACTCCAAAAGGTATATTTTCCGCTACTGAAACGCCCGCCGTGGCTCAGGGTAACGCATTCGCTCGCTATGCCGGCCATGTGTTTATGGCTGCGCCGGTTTGCAATGCCGATGCTTCCGGAGTGGGCGTTGCGCTTTATGATGTAACTGCCGGTTTGGACAACGCGGATAAAATTTCGGAAACCTATCCTGAAAGTGGACTGGGAACCACTCCTGCCGGAGCCATGTTGGCCGGCATTGTGGTAAACGGCTATGATATTGAACTGACTATTATCGCTCAAAATCAGGGTATTGCACGTTACAAAACCGAAAACAACCCGGTGGCCAATATTTACGCTTCCGAACTTTCTTATGCGGCCGGCAAATTCAATTTCACCTTGAACGAAGATGCCGTGTCGGTAGTGATAGAAATTTACAACGAAGGCGAATTTGTACAAACGTATGAAGCCGTCGTTTTGGCAAAAGGCGTCCACAGCATCGACAATCCGTTTGGCGCTGCCACATTCGATAGCTATGGCATTACGGCAACTGCTCGGCCGAATGTTGCGCTTTCAAAAGTATCGGGCGACAGTCCCGTATTCCAGTTCTATTCCGCTCGCGGAGTAGCTGTTGATAATACACCCACAAGTCCGTACTTCGGTCGTATTTATGTAACGGAAACCGCCGGAGGACAAGTAACCGTAGGTACGCCGCCCGACGCCCGCGTAACCCAAAGGGGTATTTACATCCTGAATGCAGCGCACGAAGATGTAACCGGACAAGGTGTAAACAGTTACAATGGAGGAATCAGTTGGGCAACCAACAGCACTACCGGTTATCAATACGGTCCTTTGCATCCGACAGTTGCGCCCGACGGTAAACTGTATATCTCCGATTCCAGTTACGGAAACTCCGGCGTTTATATCCTGAACCCGGCCAATCCGGCAGCCAATTTCAAACCGGTATTCGGCGGGACACGGGATGCAAGCAATGGACAATCGTCCGAAAATGGCGTTACCATCCACAATCCGGTACAAAATTGTTATGTAATGGGAACCGGCGCGAATACACAACTCTATACTTTGGATCGTACCGCTGTTCCTGTAACCGGTAAAATTCAACGTTACGACATCGGCGAATTAACGACACCGTGGACAGCGGCTCCGAGTGCAACCATTTTCAGCGATCCGAACAACCGTATGCAAAACAGCTATGGAACCATCGCTTACGATTCGCATGGCGGTTGGTGGCTGGCTCAATACCGGGCAGGTGCGGGCGGAACATCCGTTCCTACCTTAATTCATGCTACCAATAATGTAGAAGATTATAACGTGGAAGCAGCTTGGCCCTCCGGTTATCAGGGAGTTGTAGCGGTCAGCATCGACGGATCGACTTTGGCCTTGGGCACTGAACCCGGAAAGGCACAAGTATTTGAGGTAACTTACGATGCCAGTAATAAACCGACATTGACGCCTACGTTTAACATTGAATGGGGCGGAACCGCTTCTTATGTACAAGGCGCTGCTTTCGATGTAGCAGGTAACTTGTATTTGGTTTCCAACGGCAACGAACGCCTGATGATTTATTCTTTTCCGAACGCCGATAATAGCTATACCACTCGTGTATCCGTAGCTAAAGGAACGGGAATCAATGCGCCGGAAAGCAAAGCAAACGTAAGGGTTTATCCCAATCCTGTGATTTCCGGATTAGTCATCGATGGACAAGGCGTCAATCTGAAGGCTTATACCCTCTACGATCTCAACGGACGCGCAATTCGTTCGGAAAAAATCGAAAACGGCGATCGATACACTGTTTCGGTCGGTGGTTTGAATGCCGGTATTTATATCTTGCAGGTACAAACGCCTGAAGGAGTGGTTGTAAAACGAATTATTAAAAAATAAAGTTTAATTTAAAAATAAAAGAGTCATGAAAAAAACATTTTTATTACTATTGGTTTTTGCATTGTGCGCCTTGACAAGTTCTGCACAACAAGCCAACATTTATGCTTCCGGACTGAAAGCCGGAGCAGCGGCTAATGCCCAAGTAGAAATTTCCTACGTCCTGAACACCGATGCAACGGCGGTGGCCGTTAACTTCGTGAATGGTAGCCAAACAGTCGCTACAGTGCCTGTAACAGAGGCTGCCCTTTTGACCAAAGGCGCTCATACCGCTACAATTTCGTTGGCAACAGTTCCGGCAGGAACTTATAGCTGGTCGGTATCGGCCACGGCAGCGGCCAATACAACGCCGGTAAAAGTAAGCGGCAGTGATTCAAAATTCAGATTTTATTTTCCAACAGGACTTGCGGTGGACAATAGTTTTGAAAGTCCTGCTTTCGGACGCATTTATGTTGCGGAAGGCGCCGGTTCATACTTGGAAGGGGATGGAGCAGCAGCTTATTGGCCGGACGGCAGAATAAGTCATGATGGAATTTATATTTTCACCCCCACGTTCGACGCCGTTAATACCGAAGCTTATACCGGTAATGTAGCATGGGATGTAAGCGGATTAACTTTTTCAGGACCCGGTACAAGTCCCGGCCGTTTATCCATTGACGATGCGGGAAAAGTGTATATTGCGGACAATTCAATAACCAATTCAGGTATTTACGTAATAGACCCCGCTCATCCTGAAAATGATTTTAGCGCACTTTTTGCAGCAGGCGCCTGGGACGCTACAGGTATTTTATCTGTAAACGAAACACAGATTCATGGTCGTATTCCTGCGCTTTATGTAGAAGGTAGCGGTGCAAATACAAATTTGTATTATCTTGATCGCAACTACCTACCTGCCGGACAGGACGCAAGAGCTTATTTGCCGAGTGGTATGATTTTCAAATATAATAATTTGACTGCCCCGATTGCTTCACAACCTGCACTTGTTTACGATAATCCAACTTCTGCCTTGGCAAATGATGCTATGGGACTGGTTACAGACGGACGCGGCGGTTATTGGGTAAGTCAAAATCGTGCCGCTGATGCAGCTGCCATTCCTTCTCTTTCGCACATCAATGCAGCAGGCGTTGCCGATTACAAATCAGCTGATGGTGAAAATGTGAATCTCGGCAATTCTGCCAGAGGAGCATTGGCTATCAATGCAGAAAAAAATCTTTTAGCTGTCGCCAGCGATAAAACGGTGAAAATATTGTCTATTGCGTATGACGAATCCACCGGAGTTCCTACATTGACGGAAGTATCATACAGCGCTTCGGTAGGTACTATCGGAACGAATGTGGACGGTTTGGCTTTTGATGTGGCAGGTAATCTGTATGCTGTATCGGCAAGCCCGGAATATCTTTATGTGTATGCTTTGCCCAAGGCAGACAATACCTTTACTACTCCGGCGCCAGCCGCCGCCACCATTACGGTTGGGTCGACAGATCCAAACGCCCCCTTGTCGGGAGATTATTATGTTCCCAATGATCCGGGCAACGGCAAAAAGTGGTATGCTTCCTTAGCTGAAGCGTTCACAGCCATTAATGAACGTACGATTGGCGGCAATGTAAATCTGTATATCAACGGCGATATTACCTCGACCGTTAATGTAGGTTTGATTAACAATACGGAATATGCCATTACGATCCAACCGGTTTTCGGATCGGATGAAAGCGCTGACGCTATCCGTACCATCACATTCGACAAAGCGACCGACAATGCCGGTCCTTCGGGTGCATTGTGTTTGGGTATCGGCATGGGATTGAGCTGGAACGATGTTGTTCCTGCCAAAAACATTACCATCGACGGATCGGTAAACGGCGCTCCGGACAGAAGATTGAAAATCACCACAGCCGCTACACAAAATGGCTTGAACGGTCCGATTTTAATTTTGGATGAATGTTCCGATATTACCATACAAAATGCCATTCTTGAACATGTGGGAGCTGCCACAGGATCATCCAATTATGCGGTCTATTTGAGAGCCAATACCACCTCCGCAACAGGAACTCACAAAATGCCTTATGATATTTCTATCCTGAACAATGAAATTATCAATACGACAGCAGGTGCAGCCAGTCAAGGTATTGCTGCTTATGCGAATGCAGAACCGGTAGCTCCTTCCACCGGCGTTGTAATCAAGGATAATATTATTCGTACCCGTACCCGTGGCATTTTTCTGAATTATATCACGGATATTGAAATTAACGGAAACGAATTTTATATGAATCAAAGCAGCGGTGGTTTGTCAAGTGCAGCCATATTTGGTAATTCAGGTATCAATGGCGACATTAAGGTTACAGGAAATTATTTTGTTGAACTGAAAAGTGCAAACATAAATGCAGGCGATTACGGTATGAAAGCGATCATTACCGGCGGCGCAGCCAGTACCTGGTATATTGACAACAATTATTTTACCGGTTTCGACAAAACATCCGCTACGGCTGGTTCAACCATGTTGCAAGGCATTCGGCTGGGCGCTTTGGCAGGAAGCTATATCCGTCATAATACCTTCTATTTGAACGCTGTTTCAAATATTCCCAGCAATGTAGCAACCCCGACTGCAGCTGATGGATCTTATTGCGCTATCAATATTGCTGCCGGAACACCGGTTATTCAAAATAACTTATTTGTCAGCGACGAAGACGCTTTCCCGAATTTCTTTATTCGCGGCAATGCTCCCGAAGCCACCGACAACAATATATTCAGTTTGCAAGCCGGTGAAGTCAATGCAAAAATTGCTACTGGAACAATCCCAGCAGACCTGAAAACAGTAAGCAGTGTTACGTTTGAAGATGCTGCTGCCGGCATTCTTGATTTGAGTGGTGCATCGAACAAAGACAAGAATCTGGGTGTAGCGCCCTTGGCCGGAGTTCCTACCGATATTTACGGAACGCTCCGCAGTACCACGCTGACTTATGCCGGCGCTTTTGAAGGCGACGAATTTGATCCGTCTTCTATTGCTACTGTAATTGCCGACGACATCCGCATTGCCACAGGCAACGAAAGCATCCGCTTGCTGACCGACGGAGTGAAAGTCAAATCTTATATACTGTACAGTGTGACCGGAACCCGGATTCTGAATGGAACTGCTGCTACGGGCAATGTAGAAATCCCGATAAGCCGTTTGAATGCAGGCGTATACCTGATTCAAATAACAACGGATAAAGGAACGGTTGTAAAACGTTTTATTAAGAAATAAATTAAAACGAATACGCAATGTTTTACCTGAAATTCATCATCGCATGGTTTTAGGCATGACATTGCGTATTCATAATAATAAATTGAAAATCAATGACGAAGAGAAAAAACTATGGCAAAGAACCTGTTGTAAGGATTGCTCGGATACTGAAACTGAGTTTGCTGTTTCTCTGTTTGGGTGTAGCTTCCGGGTATGCTTCCGGTGGAATAAATGAAGGCGACCTGACGGTGAAAGGCCGGGTAACGGAGACTACAGGCGATCCTTTGATTGGCGTGTCAATCCATGTAAAGGGCGCTTTAATCAGTGCAATAACAAACGCCGGAGGGGAGTATGAAATTTCGGTTCCGGACAAATCGTCTGTATTGCAATTCCGCTACATCGGTTTCGTGACCGTAGAGGAAACGGTTGGTAATCGTACGCTTATCAACGTTCAGCTGCGGGAAGATGAAAACCTGTTGGACGAAGTAGTGATAGTCGGATACGATACGCAACGCAAAGTGAACCTGACCGGCGCTGTAGCCAATATCAACGTAAGCCAACAATTGGAAGGACGCCCCATCACCGACGTAGGTCGCGGCTTACAAGGCGCGACGCCCGGTTTAACAATAACCACTTCATCCGGACGGCTCGGCACAACGCCGACAATCCGTATCCGCGGCCAACAAGGCACTTTACTGAACGACGATAACGGCGCATCCAAACCGCTCATATTGGTGGATGGCGTGGAAATCTCCGATTTGAATATGATAAATCCCGATGATATCGAAAATATTTCGGTACTGAAAGACGCCGCTTCATCATCCATTTACGGATCGCGGGCTGCTTTCGGGGTGGTTTTGATTACAACCAAATCGGGAAAAAACAGTAGCCGGTTCTCAGCCTCCTACTCCAACAATATTTCATGGACAACGCCTACCACCTTGCCGTCACCGGCCAAATCATACGAATCGGCTGCTATGGCGCTGGCCGCCTGGCAACGCCAAACGCCGGGCGATATGGAATTTGGCGGCGATGCCGGAATGAAATGGGATGCCGACGCCATTGAACGCATGAAAGAATGGGAACGCAATTTCGGCGGCATGAATCTTGGTCCCGAATTAGTAGCCGGTCGCGACTTTGAAATGACCGATAAGGGTCTTCGTTTCTACCGCTCGTGGGACGCTTTCGATATGTATATTCAGGACGGTTTTGCACAACAACATAATTTGTCGGTATCCGGCAAATCCGGCGCAACCAGCTATCACCTGGGTATCGGATACATGGGCGACCGGGGTATTCTGAAAGCGAATCCCGATCATTACAACCGTTACAGTACAACGTTTAAGACTGAAACAGAAGTAACCAAATGGTTGAGCGTCCGGTCGCAACTGCTGTTTTCGCGCACCTCCTTGGAATCGCCGTTTACTTATTCTTCAACTACTTACGACCCGCTGTATTACATCTACCGCTGGCCGACTATTTATCCTTATGGGACTTACAACGGCGTGCCTTTCCGTAGCGCTTTGGCCGAAACGGAGCAAGCCAACACGAATAGCGACACCAAAAATTACACACGTATTACCTTGGGTGGTACGATAACGTTCACTAAAGAGTTGTCCTTGGATGCGGACTATTCCTACATCATGGACAACCGCCTGCGGCAATTACGGGGCGGCACGGTGACGGCTATTGATTTTTGGAGCGGCAATGTGAATAATGTATCTACTTACACCGCTTCTTCCTACGACAAGTATGATCAATTCAATTACCTGACGGATCACCATACGGCCAATGCCGTTTTGCGTTACAAAAAAGAGTTGGGGAAAGACCATAAAGTGAGCGCTTTTGCCGGTTGGAATCTCGAATACGAGACCTACAATACGCTGAACGGCGAAGCACGCGACTTGATGGATCCCGACAAACATACCGTTTCAATGACTACCGGCGACCAATTTGTTTACGGAGCACAGAGCGATTGGGCTTCGGTTGGTTTCTTCGGACGTATCAATTATGCGTTCAAAGACCGGTATCTGCTGGAATTGAACGGCCGTTACGATGGATCTTCCTATTTTCCGCTGAATCAGCCTTGGGGCTTCTTCCCCTCCGCTTCGCTGGGTTGGATTCTGAGCGAAGAATCGTTTCTGCAATCCACACAATCGTGGTTGAGTTTTGCCAAGATTCGCGCTTCCATCGGTAGCGTGGGCAATCCCAATATCGGCGCAGACCGCTTCCGCGCAATTATGGCGCGTACCGCTACTTCGGGATGGGTCATTAATAGTACTAATGAAGCGACTTTTGCTTTGCCAACCGCTTTGGCCAAAGGCTTCACCTGGGAAAATATTGAAACGCGCGACCTGGGTCTGGATCTCCGTTTCCTGAACGGCAAATTAGGCGCCACCTTCGACGTTTATCAACGGATCAACGACGGCATGGTGGTATCGGGCGTTCAGATGCCTTCTACTTTTGGCGCTACGGCTCCCTACATGAACGTAGGCGAATTGACGACCAAAGGTTGGGAATTGGCCTTGGATTTCAATCATTCGTTCTCCGACGATTTTAAATTGCGTTTGAATTTCAATCTGTCGGATGCATTGACGAAAATATCGAAACATCCCAATCTAACCAAAACACTCGACGGCACCAATTATGCCGGAAAAATCATTGGCGAAATCTGGGGTTTTGAAACCGACCGCTTCTTTACGGAAGACGATTTTAATTCGGACGGAACCTTAAAAGCCGGTATCCCCGATCAGAGCCGATATTTGAATTATCTCTCTACTAACGGGATGTCCCGTTTTTTGCCGGGTGATATCAAGTACAAAGATTTGGATGGCAGCGGTGTGATTGACCGCGGCGAATTTACGGCCGATAATCACGGCGACTTGAAAAAAATCGGTAATTCTACGCCGCGTTACGAATACAGCGGACGCATCGGTTTGGATTATAAGGGATTCGATTTGGACGTGTTTATCCAAGGCGTAGGCAGCCGTCAGATATGGGGCACCGGCAACTTGATTATTCCGGGCTTCCAGTTTGGTGACGGACTGTATTATGCGCACCAAACCGATTACTGGACACCGGACAATCCCGGTGCATTTTATCCGCGTTTGACAAAAATGAATCAGCCCGGCCGTTATGTCGAAAGTGGTGGAAACTTTATGCCGCAAACCAAATATTTGCTGAACATGGCGTACTGCCGTCTGAAAAATGTGACTTTCGGTTATTCATTGCCGAAAAGTGTGTTGCAAAAAGCCTCTATCGGTAAAACACGCTTGTATGTCAGTCTTGAAAACTTGTTTGAATTGGATCATTTGGGCAATATTCCCATCGACCCGGAAACCAATACTTCCACCGGCGACGGTGGTACGCAAGGATTCGGACGTATCTATCCTTATGTGAGAACCCTGTCTTTCGGCATACAAGTATCATTATAAAAATTAAATATCATATAAAGATGAAAACATATAAATATCTGTCACTTTTGCTATTAGGAAGCATTTTGTTTGCGTCGTGCGACGATTATCTCGACCGTCCGCCCGTCGATAAATTTACCGATGAGGAATATTGGCAGACGGAGACGCAGGCGCGTACTTTTCTTTACAGTGTTTATTCTACCTTGTTTGCCGCTTACGGAACCAGTAGAAATCCGACATGGATGGAAGAAGTAGGTGACGACGCCATATCCTCTCCCATACAAAGCGCTTATTCACCGGATATTATACCGTCTACCGACGGAAGCTGGACGTTTACCAATGTGCGGAAAGCCAATTATGTGATTGAAAGCGCATCGCGCCTGAACGAATCGGAAGAAACCATCAATCACTGGTTAGGCATCGGACATTTTTTGAGAGGCTACTTCTATAGCAGTCTGACATTCCAGTACGGCGATGTGCCTTGGTTCGACCGCGTACCGCAATACAGCGACGACAAGGCCGAGTTGGATTATCTGTACAAAGACCGCGATCCGCGCAATTTGGTAACGGATAACATCATCGAAGATTTTCAATTCGCCTTGGCCAATGTGCGCCTCAACGACGGCGCCTTGCAAATCAACCGTTACGTGGTTGCCGCGCTTGTTTCCCGACTGATGTTGCGAGAAGGGACTTTCCAGAAATACGTTTCCGGAAATAATGAAGTGGCTCAAAAATGTCTTGCTTTGGCAAAAACGGCTTCTGAATTGGTACTGTCGGGTCCTTACTCACCGGCAAGCGATTACAAGTCGCTGTTCGTTTCTGCTGATTTGGCGGGCAATCCCGAAATCATCATGTACCGTAAATACATAGATGGGATTTTAACCCATTTTATGATGAACCACAATTTCGATATAGAGCAAAACGGTGCGAGCAAATCGTTAACCGAAAGTTTCTTGCGTAAAGACGGTTTCCCGATTTACTACGACAATGAATACTGGTTTGCGCCTACGGCAGCTGCTTTTTTTGCCGATCGCGACCCGCGTTTATCGTATAATTTCCGTCCGCAGTATTATCCGTTTGGCGGGAACAATGCGCCGTTCAGTTATTCGCGTTCGGGTTATTCCTTGCGGAAATACATGGACGACAGCCGGGTCGGCGAAAAAAGCAGTGATCTTACCGTCGGCTACAACGTAACCGATGCGCCTTGTCTGCGCTTGGGCGAAGTGTTGGTAAACTATGCCGAAATCTGTTACGAGCTGGAAACGATTACCGGTGCAGACGTATTCAATCAGGCAACGCTGGATATGACCATTAACAAGTTGCGCGACCGTGTAGGTATGCCGCATTTGGAAGAAATCGGCGGAAAACCGGCCGTGGGCGGACAGACTTACGACGATCCGCAACGCACCAAATGGGAACCGAATAATGATGTGTCGTCGATGTTGTGGGAAATCCGCCGCGAACGCCGCGTAGAACTTTGCTACGAAAACGGTTTGCGTTCAGCCGATCTGAAACGCTGGCACAAACTGGATTATTTGTGCAACGTGCATAATCCGGATTATCGTTATGGCGCATACGTCGTGTTGACCGATTTTCCTGCCGCCGTGAAAGAAAGCGTCAGCCTTGCCGCTTTTATCGGTCCGGACGAAGCGGCTAATGCGGCGCTGACCGAAGGCTATATTTTACGGAATACAGATGTTGCACGCTCGTTACCGACGGCGAAAAATTATGTTAAACCGATACCCGTCGATCAGATTGCCCTGTATAGAACGCATGGTTATACACTTTCTCAAACAAAAGAATGGCAAACAGAAAATTAATGAATAAACGTATGAAAACAATGAAGTATATAGTGATTCTGTTATTGCCGCTATTGACTATAACAGCTTGTAAGGAGGAATCGATTGTAGACAACCCCTCCGGCGAAACCATCGTATACAGCGTGTATATCGCCAATGGCGGATTGTCGGGAGGCACGCGCTACAACGGTATTGTGGACGAAGCTACCCACACCCTTACGTTCAACGATGTGGCTGCCGAAACGGATATTCAACAGCTTAAATTCAGCGGTAAAATATCCTTGGGCGCACATTTCGATCAGGAATCCTACGATTTTTACAATGCAAGCAATCCTGCCGAAAAAGTATTGGAAAAGCCCCTGAATATTGTCAGTGGCAACAATTTGCAAGAATACCGGGTAGTGGTCAATCTGATTGATCCGGAATCCGACCCGATGGTAGGCAAGATCGAAGTGGAAACGGCATCGGGACGTGTGATTAACGGAGTGGTTGACCTGTCGGAAAAATGGATTTATTTGAATGTGCCGAATGAAGCGGAAGTAACTGTAAAAAGTATTGCGCTCATACCGGCACGCACGTCTTATACATTTACCAACGCGGTCAATAACAAACTGAGCAAAAGCAATCCGGGGTATATCAATTTAAGTTTCCTCGGCATGACCGACAGTTATCGCATTTCCTTCGACGAGGCGCCGGTAGCCGGTATCAACTTTGGTGCACCGATTGTCCACGATTTCTCAACCAATACGACTGTATGGTCTGATTTGGTGAACGAAAATACACGAAGCGCCGATTTCGACGGAGAATATGTTTTGCTGGTTTCCCGTGAAGGGGGCACTCTCCCGAAATTATTACGTGCAAGCGATATCCTGTCCAATGCGACGCCGACTCCGATAATGCTGTCAACCAAAGACATTGCCGGTGGTACTTATGTTATTTCGTCCGGACGGCTGATGCAAGGCCATATCTATATCTGTAACCTGACGACCGGTTTGGCGGATACCGATGCGGGCAAACTGAAATTGTATCATTATGCTTCTCCGACTGCCGATCCCGAATTAGTTTTGGATTTCGGTGGCGTGATTAACGAAGCGACAACGGTTGCCGGACGTTTCGGTGATAATATGTCGATGGATTTGGACGAAGACGGCAACGGCTATGCTTACTTTGTGAGCCATATAGCAGCGGGTGTTCTGCGTTTTACGGTAACAAACTTCACCGCAGTCGGCGAACCGAAATTTATTGCAGATGTTCCGATGGCTACCTATTATGGTTGCTATAACCAGGTAGGTGCAGAAAATGCTTATCTGTTTACCAGTACAGCCGGAATGTCGCAGATACAGTTAAGGGATAAAGAAGGCGTTTTGTTGTCTTCTCTTGATAAATTGGGCAACGCCGGCAACGGAACGGATGCACACATTATCAATTACAACAGCGGACGTTATTTAATTATGACTTCCGGACGTCAACAAAGCTCTTGGCCTTTCCCGACATTGTTTATTTACGATCTGTCGGAAGGGTTCAATACCGTAGCCGCTTTTGTGGCATACAACAATGCACAACCCGATCCGGTATATACCTATCAATTGGGTGAAGCTACGCAGGCCGCTTGTAGCGGTATTGCAGCGTGGGCGGCAGTCGATGGCAAATTGTGCATTCTGGCCGCCGGTCCGAAAGTGGGATTTGTTTTGATTGAGTTTCCGAAAAATCAGAAATAAAAACTGATAACTAAAAACTAAAAATTAAGAACTAAAAATTAAGAATGTTTATGAAAAAAACAATTGTTACATTCGCATTAGTGCTTTTTTTCGGCGGTTGGCTATATGCTCAACCGAAGGCGATGAATGAACCGAAAAAAATAGCAACGGCAGACGAACCCTTGCGCTTGCCGGTCTGGTCGCCGGACGGTACGAAGTTGTCCTTTACCTCATTGAAAAACAATGGGCTATGGGAAGTATCCGGCAACGGAACCAATTTCCGGCAAGTGTCGGCCGAAGTCGGCGCCGGTAAACGCCTGAGCGCATCGGCCGTAAACAACGCCAATCCGCTTTTACGGCAAATGATTACCGATCCGGCAAACGTGGCTTCTCAAACCGAAGCCTTGCAATCGTTGCGCGGCTATTTGATTTTCAATCCGGTATTGTCGCCCCAAAGCGATAAAATCGTCTTTCAGGCAAGCAACGGCAAAGGCTTGTTCATTTGTAATGCCGACGGCTCGGATTTACGCAGCCTCGGAAAAGGAGAACGCGCCGCTTGGACGCCTGACGGTAAATACATCGTGGTTATGCAGATCGAAGATAACGGCGAAGTCATTACCAAAGGCGAATTGATCAGTATCAATGTAACATCCGGTGCACGGAACACCCTTTTGTCTTCGGATAAATACATCGCGCTCAGTCCGGCAATTTCTCCCGACGGGAAGAAAATCGCCTTTGAAGAATACGCCAGCGGCGCAATTTATGTCATGGATATTAAATAAAGGAGGAAACAGTAATGAAAAAAAATTTATTTCTCATCGGCGTATTATCGCTCGTGTGCATGTTTCCCGCTGTCGCGCAAGACAAGGCTACGGGACTAAGTAATGTAAAATTATTCCTTGATCCGGGACATGCCCTCAAAGAAAATCAAGGTTTGTATAAATATTCCGAAGCGGAAAAAACACTACGCGTGGCAAAAGCCATCAGGGAATACCTGCTGACCTATACCGATATGCAGGAAGCGAATATCCGATTGTGTCGCGAAGACGACAATACGCAAGTAACGTTGACCGAACGCACGGATGCCGCCAATGCCTGGGGCGCCAATTTCTTCTATTCGATACACAGCGACGCGGGAAGCAGTCCCACATCGGCCAACACCACTTTGATCATGTACGGCGGATGGAGAGTAGATGGCGTTGTCTATGAAAAAACACCCAATGGCGGAAAAGATTATGGTGAAATCTTGACACCTAATTTGAGTGGCGCAATGCGTGTTGGTACACGCGGCAATATGGCAGACCGTACCTTTTACGATGGGGCACAGACACATACTAACCGCTATCCCTACTTGCATGTGAATCGCGAATCGGATATGGCTTCGCTGTTGAGTGAAGGTGGATTTCATACACATTATGTTCAACAAGCGCGTAACCTGAATGCCGAGTGGAAACGCTTGGAAGGATATGCCGCCTATCAGTCGCTGGTAAAATATTTGTCGAGTCATTACGGAACAGCCGCTGCGAATCCCGTACAAATTGGTATCGCTACCGGCTTTATTACCGACAGCGAAACGGAAGTGCCGGTGAATGGTGCAACGATTACCATTTCAGACGGATTGACCGGAAAGAATTATACAACAGATACTTACGAAAGTCTGTTTCATAATTATTCAAGCAAACCCGACGAATTGCACAACGGCTTTTATTTTGTCGAAGGCTTGACACCCGGCGCTACCGTAAATGTCACGGTAGAAGCAACCGGTTTCCAGACACAGCAAACTACTTTGGTCATTCCCGCTACCATAGGCGCTACTACGCAAGACGGTTTGGGCGTTCTGGATGTACAATTATTGAATGTATTGCCTGCCGTAGTTGGTGGTATAGAATCTGAAAATCTGACGGCAGTTCCCATCAATAAACCGATGATTCTGACATTCAGCCGCAAGATGAACAGAACTTCGGTAGAAAGCGCCATCAGTTTTGCGCCGGCCGCAAACGTAACATACGCCTGGACTAACGATTACACTTTGCGCATTGATATCTCGCAACTTGCTTTTGAAACCGACTACACAATGACTGTTGATGGCAACGTGGCTAAAAATACGGTAACCGACGATTTTTTCGACGGTGATAATGACGGTACGCCGGGCGGCAACTACGTGCTGAATTTCAAAACCGGCGAACAAGATGTAACGCCTCCGACAATCGTTTCTTACGATCCGCAAAGCGCTTCCGATCAGGAAATTGCACTTCGTCCGATTGTTCGCATCGAATTTAGTGAGCCGTTGAACGAAGCGACTATTGCCCCCAACCAGATTACCGTAACGGATAAAAACAACGAAACGGTAGGCGGAACACAACATTATACTGCGATAAACGGAAAAAGCGTGCTGCACTATTTCTTTACCGCCGATTTGAATCCGAACGGAATTTATACGGTAAGCTTGGCTTCCGGTATCGAAGACCTGTATGGCAATGAAATAGAAAACGGCCTGCAATATACTTTTACCGCCCGTCCGCGAGAAACAACGCTCACTGTGGTACTGGATAATTTCAACACCTTGGCCGGTACGTGGTGGACACCGGGAGCTTCGGGTTCGACTACCGGTATTGATACCGAAGCAACTGTAAGATCCATCAGTAACGCCGAATTGGCGACAACGGCAAGCACAGGCAGTCTAAAATTCGATTATCGGTGGTTGGAAACTTCGGCAAGCCGTTTGATTCGCATGCACAACACGGCTACTACACCTAAATTCTCGAAAGACAATTATATCCAATATTATTTGTTTGGAGACGGAAGTCATACTAAATTCCAAGTTACTTTGAGAAATGGCGGCGCCGGTAATTTCTATGCACATGCTGCTATTGAGATGGATTGGGTAGGTTGGAGAAAAATCACTTGGGATATGGCTAATGACCCGTTGGAGCATCCGATACTCGGCGGAACGGACGATTTACCTTCCGGCGCAGTATTGAATTTATCGGCTTTGGTAGTAACAGGTGCACCGTCCGGATATCTGTCTTTCTTGCCCAGCACTTTTTGGGTAGATGAGTTGCAGGTAGTTCAACTGAGCGATTTCCTTGGTACTGCCATTCCGGAGGTAAAATCCAAGGACGGCATTAACGTAACTACGATTGGAAAAGCGATCCAAGTAACTGCTCCCGATGCGATTAATGATATCCGTATTTATTCGATCAGCGGTGTATTGGTAAAATCAGTTCAACCGAAACAAGCTTCGTTTCAAATCCCGACCAACGATTTGACGCAAGGCGTATATATCGTGAAAGTAACGACAGGTACGACACAGAAGAATGTGAAAGTAATCGTAAAATGAGAAAAATTCTAATTGTTTTTTGTTTATTGAGTTGCGCCCTGTCTATCGGGGCGCAACTTCCTGTTGTTGTCGGAGCGGAACAGACGACAGCCTATTTTCCGCTGTTGAAAGGCAAACGGATCGCCTTGTTTTCCAATCATACCGGAATCGTAGGCGACAAACATCTCTTGGATGTTTTAGTAGAAAATAAAGTTGATGTGGTTGCTATTTTTTCCCCCGAACACGGTTTCAGGGGAGATGCCGGCGCCGGTGATCATGTCTCCAATTCGGTCGACCCCAAAACCGGAACGCCAATCCTGTCGCTTTACGATGGCAATACAGGCAAACCCGGCGCAGCATCCATGCGCAAATTCGATCTGCTGATCGTGGACATACAAGATGTCGGCTTGCGGTTTTATACTTATTACGTTACGATGGTGAAGCTGATGGACGCTTGCGCCGAACATCAAAAAAAAGTGATTATCCTGGATCGACCCAACCCGAACGGGCATTACGTAGACGGGCCGATATTAAATATGAAATACAAATCAGGTGTAGGCTCGTTGCCTGTTCCGGTTGTTCACGGCTTGACCCTGGGCGAACTCGCCGGGATGGTCAACGGCGAAAAATGGCTGCCCGACGGACGTGTATGTGACCTGACGGTGATTAAGTGTAAAAATTACACGCATCAGACCCTGTATCAATTGCCGGTTCCGCCCTCGCCGAACCTGCCGAATATGAAAGCCATCTACCTGTATCCCTCAATTTGTTATTTCGAAGCCACGCCTGTGAGTTTGGGACGGGGCACCGATTTACCTTTTCAAATCTACGGGCATCCGAATATGAAAGGATATGATTTCAAATTTACCCCACGGAGCATGCCTTCGGCGAAAGAGCCGCCCCAGAAAGACCGGCTTTGCTATGGCGTGAATCTCAGCAATCTCCCCGACGGGGAAATCCTGAAACGTGGCATCGATTTAACTTATGTGATAGATGCTTACCGGAATCTGAATATGGACGATCATTTCTTCCGTTCCTTTTTCGAAAATCTCATTGGCGTCGATTATGTCCGCAAGATGATTCAACAAGGCAAAAGCGCCGAAGCAATCAAAGCAATGTGGCAAGACGATGTGGCTCAATTCAAAATACAACGCAAACCCTATCTACTGTATAATGAATAACACACCCTTAATTTTTAGTTAAAAAAAATGTCTCCAATCACAGTACTAATCATCATAGCGGCCTATTTTGCCGTCCTTTTCTTCATCTCCCACCTGACCGGCCGGAAAGCGGATAATGCCGGTTTCTTTTCCGGCAACC
The DNA here is from genome assembly GCA_031289145.1 of Dysgonamonadaceae bacterium. GTDB lineage: Bacteria > Bacteroidota > Bacteroidia > Bacteroidales > Azobacteroidaceae > Azobacteroides. The sequence goes on from JAITQA010000115.1 coordinate 86,878, forward strand.
GTAAATCGCCCTGGTTTGTAGTGGCTTTCTCTACCATTGGCGCCGCCATATCGGGCGTGACTTTTGTGTCCGTTCCGGGCATGGTGGCAGGAAGCGGTTTCTCCTATATGCAGATGGTGTTGGGCTTTGCCGTCGGGCAGTTTCTCATTGCATTTGTGTTGATTCCGCTTTTTTACCGGATGAACCTGATTTCCATTTATGAGTATTTAGAAAACCGTTTCGGGATGTCGACTTACAAGACGGGCGCCTGGTTTTTCTTTATTTCCAAGATGTTGGGGGCTTCCATCCGACTGTTTGTCGTCTGTATCGTCTTGCAGTTGCTGGTTTTCGAACCCCTCAAACTGCCTTTCCTGCTCAATGTACTCTTTACGGTCGGGATTGTTTGGGTTTACACGTTTCGGGGCGGGGTGAAATCGCTGATTTGGACCGATTCGCTCAAGACTTTCTGCCTGATTGTTTCCGTAGGTTTGTGTATCTATTACATCGCGGTCAATTTGGGATTGAATGCCGGCAGTCTGTTTCAGGCAATCAACGACTCCGCTATGTCGAAGATTTTTTTCTTCGACGATGTAAACGACAAACGCTATTTCTTTAAACAATTTTTAGCCGGCGTCTTCACCGTTATTGCCACGACCGGCCTGGATCAGGACATGATGCAACGCACGTTGAGTTGCAAAAATTTCAAGGATTCCCAGAAAAACATGATAACCGGGGGCGTTTTACAAATATTTATCAACCTCCTTTTCCTGATGCTGGGCGTCTTGCTTTACAGCTATGCGACGAGTAATGCGATTGCATTACCGGGCAAAGGCGATGAAGTATTTCCTTTCTTGGCCATGCAGTTTTCGCCGATAGTCAGTATCTTGTTTATTATCGGGTTGATATCCGCAGCTTATGCAGCGGCAGGTTCCGCCCTGACTGCCTTGACCACTTCTTTCACGGTGGATATTCTGGAAAGTCCGGAGAAAAAAACAGAGGCCGAAGTGGCCGGTATCCGCAAAAAAGTCCATATCGGCATGGCGGTCGTCATGGGAATCGTTATTTTTGTGATCAATTTGCTGAACAATGCCTCGGTCATTGATACCGTTTACAAATTAGCCAGTTACACTTACGGCCCATTGTTGGGTATGTTTGTGTTCGGGATATTTACCAAACGACCGGTAAAGGACAAATGGGTGCCTTGGGTGGCGATTTTGTCGCCGGTTCTGAGCCTTATTTTTGATTTGAATTCCAAGGCCTGGTTCAATGGCTATGAATTCAGTCACGAACGTTTGATATTGAATGCGTTTTTTACTTTTTTAGGATTGTGTCTGTTGATAAAGAAAAAGTAAACGGAACAGGTTTGTTTTGTTTTATTTTGATATTTATAGACTTTCCAAGTTTTATAAACTTGGAAAGTCTTCTATATTTTTGTATGAAATTGATATTTATGTGCAAATTTTAATAAAAAAATGGCATTTCTTTTACTTTTTTTTACATTGATGCAATTATTTAAAAAGAAAGATGTACTTTTGTCATACAAATTTCAGGTAATATTATTTATTTATCGTTAATTTTAAAAAAACAATTGAAGTATGAGTACACGAAAAAAGGAAAAGCTGTGGGGCTTACTTTTAGCAGGATTTCTATTGTGTTATTCGGGAAATTTTGCATGGGCAGACAATGGTGAATCAGGCGGTTCATCCGGTTTGCAACAGGTAGAAAAATCTATAACTGGAACTGTTGTAGATGCAAAAGGGGGACCTTTGGCCGGGGTGAGTGTCAGTGTCCGGGGCGCTTCAGCAAGGGCTACTACGGATGCAGACGGACGTTATGCCATCAAGGTAAGTGATGAGAATCAGGTATTACAGTTTGTGTATATTGGATTTAAAACCCTTACGGCGACAGCGAATAAAAATGTTATCGACATCGCCTTGGAAGAAGATTTGCAGATGCTGGGCGAAGTGGTGGTGACGGCTCTGGGTATAAAAAAAGAGCGAAAAGCTTTGGGCTATTCCGTTTCCGAATTAAATGCCGATGAATTATTGAAAAATAAAAACCCCAATGTCATCAACTCTCTGGTCGGAAAAGTTCCTGGCGTAAATGTTACGCAAAGTAGCGGGGCGGCCGGAGCCGGAGCAAGCATTACCATTCGCGGTGGTAATTCAACCTCAGAAAGCCGTGAAAATCAACCTTTATTTGTAGTGGATGGAGTCATTTATGACAACTCGACCACTGTTGTGGGTAATTCCGGAACCGATGGTATGACCCGAAGCAATACTACTTATTCAAACCGTGTGATGGATATTAACCCTGAGGACATCGAAACGATGTCCGTCCTGAAAGGAGCCGCAGCATCTGCGCTTTATGGATCGCGTGCTGCCGACGGGGTCATCATCATCACGACCAAAAAAGGAGCGGAAGGCGTTGTAAAAGTAGATGTCAGCAGTAAACTCAGTACATCGTGGGCGAATAAATTACCGGAGGCACAAACCCAATTTGGCCGTGGAACTTATTCAAACAATGGCGTTTTCTCTGATGTTACCTACAATTCATGGGGCCAAGCTGTTGCTGCCGGAACTCAGTTGTATGATAATATCGGTGATTTTTTTCAAAGTGGCGCTGTTTATGACAACAATGTAAGCGTATCCGGAGGTTCTAAAAATGGATCTTTCTATTTGTCGGCTTCCAATTACAATCAAGCCGGTATTCTTCAAAAAACTGGGTATGATAAAACAACTTTTCGTTTCAATGGCGAGCAAAAATATGGTCGTTTGACGGTGGGCGCTAATGCGGCCTATTCTATTGCAAAAACAGATAAGTCATTGATTTATGGAGGTTTATATTCTGGTGGAGGTAATGGTACCATGACAGCTGTTTACGGTTGGCCACAAACAGAAAACATGTCAAAATACCTCAATGAAGACGGTTCAAAATATCGTTTATTCGATGGTATTTGGGATTTGGCAAGCGATCAGGAAAATCCCTACTGGATTATCAATAAAGATAAAGTAAACGATCAGACCAAACGTTTCACAGGGGGATTAAATGCTTCATTCAAGGTTGCCGATTGGTGGGATATTTCCGGACGTGTAGGTTATGATCAATATATTACGGACGCCTATACGTATATTGAGCCGGGTTCTGTGGTTAGTTCCATCTATCAGAATGGCCGTTTGAACAAGAGCGATTACGACTATACATATATTTCGTCCAATATTATGACCAATTTTCATAAAACATTCGGCGATTTAGACCTGGGTCTCTTATTGGGAACTACCTCAGAAAGCACAGAACGCTTAAATCAAACGCATTGGGGCTATAACTTCGTCACGGCAGGAACCATCAGTTTTGCCAATATTGCTTCCGAAAACCAATTCTTTAAGGATGCTACCGTAAAAAAACGTTTGGTTGGGGCTTATGGAGAATTTCGTGCATCCTATAAAAACACGCTTTATCTCACGGTAACAGGACGTAATGATTGGTCGTCCACTTTGCCGATTGACAGTCGCTCTTATTTCTATCCATCGGTTAGCGGTGCATTTGCGTTCTCGGAATTGATACCCCAGAACGATATCCTTTCATTCGGTAAAGTTCGCGCAAGTTGGGCGCAAGTGGGTAAAGACGCCAGCCCTTATGCTACAATGACATATTTAACATCTCCTGTTAATTATAATTCATTTATCGGAATCGGTAATTATTATCAGGGTGGAAATGCCCTTTTGAAACCGGAGATACAAACAGCATGGGAAATCGGAAGTGAATTACGATTTTTGAATGGACGTCTGGGTTTGGATTATACCTATTATCATAGTGAAACGGAGAATCAAATTGCTGCTCCACGTTTGTCCAACGCCAGTGGTTACATTTTTACAGCCATTAATTCTGGTTCGGTGGTCAACGAAGGCATGGAAATTTCGATCAATGCCAAACCCATCGTCAGTAAAAATTTTGAGTGGGAGGTTGTTTTGAATACTTCTTACAATAAGGGTAGATTGGGTGAGTTCCTGAAAGGAGTAGAAATATTTTATCCGACGGATGCGCAATTCGGTAGCGTAAGAGCGGCTTCCATTCCCAACGGAGGTTACTTTTTAGGCCTGACTGGTTATCGTTTTCTGTATGAAACGGATGCAGAAGGGAATGAAATCGAAAACGGACGTTATCAGGTTGATCCTACAACCGGTTTATACAAAGTATCTGCATCGCAGAATGAGGTGGTCGGCAATCGTGAACCCCATTTTATCGGCGGTTTGAACAATACATTCCGTTTTAAAGATTTAACTTTGTCGTTTTTGTTGGATTTCCGTAAAGGCGGTGTTGTTTACAATGGTACCGAGCATTATATGGTTAGTACGGGTTTGAGTCAATTGACCACCTTTAACGATCGTCAATCGGTGACTGTTAGCGGTGTAAACAGCCAGACAGGAGAAGAATACACGCAGACGTATAATGCAGACGAGTCTTATACGATTGCAGGCGTGGTTTATTCGGGCAGATCCATGATTCAAAAATACTGGAGCAATTACAACAGTAATTCTTTTAACCATATCACTTCTGTCAATTGGTTAAAATTGCGCTCCCTACAAATCGGTTATGATTTTACGAGTTTGCTTAAAAAGCAAAATGTTATAAAAGGATTATCTGTAACGGCAACCGGCGCCAACCTGCTTACTTGGACGAATTATAAGGGAATGGATCCCGAAGTAAGTATGGCCGGCGGCACAGGTGGTTCAGGTTCTACGGGCATTGATTATTGCAGCGTACCTGCAACATCAAGTTTCTCATTTGGCGTAAATATTACATTCTAAAAACATAATATATAGAAGATCATGAAGAATTTAAAATATATTTTTATATTGACTTGTACGCTCGCATTGAGCGTAACATCGTGTACGGATTGGCTGGACGTCAACACAGACCCGGATTCCCCGAATAATGAAAGCGCTCTGGTAGCCAACCGGTTGCCCTGGATTGAGCATTTTTATACCTATTCGGCAGGAGTTACCAATTTCAGGACAGCCTGCACAGCAGGAGTGTATTATAGTAACAGCGCGAATCCCAATTCGTTGGCTGTAACATGGGCCTGTGCTGCTGGAAACACAACCACTCCTTACCAGACATGGTTTATTGAAGTTGCTCCCAATTTAAAAGACATGTACAATAAAGCGCAAAAAGAGGGGGCATACCACTATATGGCAGCCGCAAATGTATTTCATGCCTTGGGTTTCATGCAATTACTCGATCTGTATGGAGAAATGCCCTATACCGAAGCATTGATGTCTTCCGCAAGTCCTGCTTATGACGATGGCAAGACCATTTTTGAAGGATGTATTACCAAATTGGATGAAGCGATCGAATTGTTCGGTAAATCACAGGAACCGGGCGCTACGCAACTGTCGGCAGGCGATACGTGGAACAATGGAGACGCAAGCAAATGGATCAAGTTGTGTTACGGATTGAAAGCGCGTTATCTGCTGAAACTTTCCAAAAAAGCAGAGTTCGATCCGCAGGCTGTCCTGGATTGTTTGGCAAAAGCCCCTCAGTCGAATGCCGATAATACAAAAGTGCTCTGCTTCAATAAATCTTCGGATGTAACAGATTACTTGCTGGGCGATCCTGTCATGACAAATGGAAATTGGGATTATGCCGCTTATGGCAGCAATCAACGCATTTCGCAATATTACTACAACTTGCTGACAAATATGCGCAGTTCAGGCGTAACAGATCCCCGTATGAACAAGATCGTTCCTGCTTCTATGACCAACATCAAATTGGATGCCGCAGGTAAAGTTCAATCCTACAATTGGCTCCGTTCCAAAGGGGTTGATTTTACGGGACCATCGACTCGTTTGGTTGCCGGTGGCGCTACTTCCATTCAAGCGCCTACATTTGCACAGGTAGATGTGGATATTACTTATGCCATTACCAATAATGCGGACAGAGCGGCGTTTATTGCAGCGCAGGAAGGCAAACATGCCTATACGGTGGATGGTAATAACGTAAAAGTAACGTATGTAAAAGGATCTATTTATGTAAACAGTACCAATTATCTTTATGCAGGCGATACGGTTTATGTTAATCTGCGCAATGACTCTTACCTTACAGCTGCCGTAAAAATGGGAGAACTGGATATGAACTGGTATTTCCAGTCAGCGCCAGCTGCTTCGGCCGGAGCTGTCGGTTCTACAGGTTCGTACCAAATTCGGCCTAACTCAGATCAGGAAATTCTGACCTATCACGAGATGTGTTTTATCAAGGCGGAGATTTATATGAGAAACGGAGATAAAACGGCGGCGCTCGCTGCTTACAAGGAGGGTATCAAAGCGCATCTCGACCTGATGCAGGCTAAATTGACGGATTGGCAAGCATCCGGTTATCAAAATCCGGATATGTGGCCGATGGATGCAACGGAAATAAGCGCTTATCTCGGTAGCGCTGCTGTTTGTCAAAATTCCGGAGAATTGACGATGGCTGATATCATGTTGCAGAAATACCTTGCGATGGGTTGCAGTATTGAAAATTGGAACGATATGCGGCGCTTCAATTTCAGCACTGGTAATATTGGTAGTTTTGGTGTTGTTTATCCGGGTTATGACCGCGGACCTTTGTTTGCAGGTCAAGCGCAGATTACCGGTTCTTCCAAAACAGATCCTACTTATTGGCAACGAAGATGGAGATTGCCCGCAACGCTGGAACTGTCTTATAATGTTAATAATGCACTGGCTATCAATGTTCATGCTGAACATGATTTCATTTGGTGTTTGCCCGTTTGGTGGGATTGTGCTTCCGATCAGGAGTATTACGATTATATTCAGAAATAATAATATCGGGATTCGCACTTAGACTTTCCAAGTTTTATAAACTTGGAAAGTCTTCTAAGTCTTCTGTATTTCTACTGAGCGAAGCATCCTTGTCTGAATGCGAGGAACCGATTGGGTATTATAATTTAGTATTCGTATTTAATTTTATAAAAAATAAACGCATATAAATTTTTAATTTTATGAAAAAGTCTTGGGTTTTATTAGCAATAATTGCTATTTGTGTCTTGGGATGTGATTCGGCAAAGGAGGAGGAAGAGGATAATCGTCCTTTTGATGCAAGTGAGCCGTATCCGTTTTTGGAATTTTCAGATCCGGAGTTTCGGAAAGCGTTTAATAGCCAGGAAGAAATGCTTGCTGCCTGCCAATTGCCGACAGGTTATCTGAAACAGGCTTCCACGGAAAATTTAATCGCGTCTTGTATGAATTATCCCTTATTTGCTATTTATTTTGCCTATGATAATCCGTTGGATGGCATCAATGTGATTATAAACAATTTTAATGGGTTTAAGGAATTAAGAAAACGTGAATCTGCTGCAGAGATGATTATTGATTATTACGCAACCATGGAAGTGGAGACTACAGATTCTCCTTTACCTGTAAATAATTCTATTTTTCATTTGGGCTTTCTTGAGTTGGTTCTTGCTTCTGAAATAATACCGGATATGTTTAGTAATCAAAATATTATAAAGCTAGAAAAAGCTGTTTCTTTGAAATTTCAGGATAAATTAAAGCATCCGGATGTGTACAGTGAATCCTCTTTAAAATGGTCTCTCCTGATAGGGGCGGAAATCTGTTTGCATAAAAATCAGACGAGTTTCAAAGACAAGGGATTGTTGCAGTTTTTTATAAAAAACGGGGGGAATGTTGATTCAAAGGTATATGCGTACGTGTTGCTCTTGCTACAAGTTATTTTGTCTTAGACTTTCCAAGTTTTATAAAACTTGGAAAGTCTTCGGGTACATTCCAAATTGTCGCACATGTAATGCTTTTGTATTCAATGATTAACGATTAGCAGCGGATATCTCCGTGCGTTCGCTTCGCTCACTTAGTCGACAGGACGGCGAAATCTTTTTTTCTATCAATCGGGATGTCTTGTCGACCGGAGCGAAGCGAAGTTCCCATGATAAAACGTAGTTTTAATCCCGTGCGGGACAGGGATACATTTCATCAATTTTTAGTTTTTAGTTTCTTCCCCTTGTTTTTCATAAAAATTATTCTACCTTTGTCTTGTTATATAAAACAACATTTAACCAAACATTAGATTATGAATGAAATGATTGAATCGACCTACATCAATCCGTTAACCCACATTGCAGTTTGGCCTACAAAAAAGACAAATTTCAAGGAAATTTAGCCCAAAAACGGGCGATATTCGAGGCCTGAGATTTGCAACCGCCTGATTTACAGCCGCTTTATTTTTGAGAAACGCTTTGTAGTGCTCAGGGGGGTATTGACAATCAAGCAGTTATGTTGTACCTTTGCGCCATGTATTTTAGATCATCCATCCGCCACAATCCGGCCAAGGGAAAAACGGACAGCTACTATCGCCTGATAGAAAGTTATCGCAACGAAACGGACAGAGTTTGTCACCGAACGCTTCTCGGTGTCGGTTTTGTCCGGGATTTGGTTGATATTGATCAGCTTAACCAAATCCGCCGTATCCTCTGCAACCGCTACGAGGCGGCATTGGGCAATCCTCAACTGTTTGAGATAGAAAAATACAATTCGCAGATTGTCAATGATTTGGCAGACAAATATTGGAATGAACTTGTAGAAAAAAATCGCATTGATATTGGTCGGAAAGTCAAAAAAGCACCCACCGCGAGACAGCGTAATATGGTTTTTGAGGAAAGTATCCGGCACAGGGACGTCCGTGAAGTTGGCAGTGAATGGCTTTGTTGTCAGGCGATAGAACAGCTACAACTACCTGATTTTCTTTCGAATATCGGTTTTACGGAAGAAGAGGTGCAATTAGCTGTCACCCAAATCATCAGTCGCGCTGTGTATCCTGCATCGGAACTGGAAACCGCCCGCCGGATAGAGGAGAACTCGGCAGTTTGCGAACTGACGGGCTATCCGCTCGAAAAAATCACGAAAGACAAACTGTATAAAAGTTCACTTCGTCTGTTTTCCGAAAAGGATAAAATTGAAAAGTTTTTGTCAATAAAAACCAATCAACTGTTTGATTCGGTCTAAAGAGAAACGTGGCATCAAAATCGAAGAGAAGGTTTACGAGAGAGTCGGGCGGCTGAAACAGAAATATCCTTCGATAAGCAACTATTATGATATTGAATATGATATTGAAATAGAAACTGTTAAAAACAGAAAGACAAAAGAAACAGCCGAAGTTCGCAAGGTGAAATCAATGACATGGAAAATCAAACAGGACATTGAACCGAATGCGCAAAGTGGGATTTATTTTCTCAGGACTTCGTTGCAGGATACGGAACAAATTTTGTGGGAGGGTTACAATGCAATCAGAGAGATAGAGTATGATTTCCGGACATTGAAGACCGACCTCGACCTTCGCCCGATTTACCACAAGAAAGAC
>JAITQA010000142.1 GCA_031289145.1 Dysgonamonadaceae bacterium
GCCGATATTGTAAGTTCTTCAAAATTAAGTTCTATCCAAACTTTAAACCTGCCGAGAAATGTAAAAATCACATTGTCGCGCCAATAGCGTTTAATATCGGGCAAGTTGCCAAAATAACAGATTAACTGATTAATCAAACCAAAAGGAATAAAATACAGAAATTTGAGTGTAAAGTTTGGATTTGCGAAACCGAATTTTTGCAATTCAAAATTTTTATCTTTTTTTGCCAACGGCAGATATGACGGAATAATATACTCAACGCCATTTTCGCCTTTGTTTTTGAAGATTACTTTTTCGGCTTCTAAAAGTTCTAATATTGTACTATCAAAGTGTAATTTACAATTTTTATCGCAACTAATCTTGTTGCGTTCTTCTGTTGTTTTATTACAAGCATCCGTTTTTATTGCTGCATATTTAAAAATTCCATTATTTATCAAACATTTTGTACAAATATGTCCGTGGATATATTTTACAAGGTTTTCCGGTTTCAACCATATTTTATCTTGTATCGTTGGATGATTGGGATAGTGTAAAATCAAACCGCGATTTTTTCCACGATGCAAAATATCATCTAAATTTTCATCGGTGACTTTGCTCTTAAGTTCCGATTTTTTAACAGGAATTTCTTTTTGCTGTTTTTCATCAAACTTATTTATTGCTTCATACAAAACTTTTATTTTACTTTCTGCTGCTATATCTTCTTTTGCCTTAACCTCGTCAATTATTTTATCTAAAAAGTTTTTGGAATATGCTAATTCTTGTAATTTATCTTCTACTGTTTCTTGATTTAGCGACACAAAAAAATCATTTACCACTTGATATTCGTCAAGTTTGAAATTTGGATTTAAAAATTGTACTGTTTTCTTATATTCAACTTCATCGGCGTGGGTTTGAAATATCAAAATTGGATTTTTGTCGTTCCAATTTTCTCTGTCTTTGCTATAGGAATATTTTAACTGTGTTAGCCAATTTTCCAAATTATAATTACGAATTTTCTTTCTTTCCGCTTCTGGTTTATCTTGGTCATTGCTGTCAAAATCTTCTTTATTTTCATTTGTTTTTTTGCACCAAAACAGCAAATTCAAAGCATCATTCGTAAAAAAAGCACGATATATTCCGTGATAATAATCCTGTCCGCCAAAATCATATATGAAAGCCTTTATATTTTCATAATCATTGTTCTCAGTATCTGTCTCATATTTATATTCTGAAACATTTAAAATATGAGTGCTTCCATCTACCTCGCCTACTTTTAGCACATTTGCTCTGTAAGTAGATTTTCCTGCGGCGTGATTGCCTAAAAACATTATTTTAACAGGAAAATCTTTTGTATCTACTTTCTTAAAATCTTCAAAATATTTCGCTAACCGTTCTTTCAGCGGTTCATTTTTATCTTTTTGCTCTCTAAAATAGGGCATTTCCTGTAAAAACAGATTCTTTTCCAAAGCGATTTTACCTCTGTTCGTTGCCCTTGCAACAAATTCAATATTTTTAATATGCTTGTTTGATAAATCTTCCGACAATGTGCATTTGCATTCTTTCAAATTGTTCAAGCAATCGTATCCTTGTCTAATATCATTCCTCGACAAGTCGAGCGTTTTCAATTTCGGCAAATCGGTAAAAAAACTCGTTTCCCCTCCGTCTTTTTCCAAGTTTGGATACCAACAAAGATTTCGGATAAGATTATTTGACAGGTTCAAATATTCCAAGTCAGCAAATAAGTCCTTATTTTCAGCATCAATAAGGAAATGCAAACTGTGGATTTTGTTGCCTGACAAATTGAGGTGGGTTAATTGTTTCTTCTCATTTTCATAATAAGAATTGGGCGTTTTTTCTACTTCTTCTGCACCATTCTTTTTCTGTAAAGGAAAAATTGAGTTGTCCTCACCCACTACAAAGTTATTGTATTTGTCAGATTTCAGTAAATCTTTTATCGTCTTATTCATCAGTTATTTATTTATTTCAATCTGTTCGTATCGGTATATTGTTTTTATTACACCGCAAAGTTAGTAATTTTTATTGGGTATGTAATATATTCATAATTTTCATAACCGCAGGCTACGCTATCGCTTGCCTGCGGAAGAAGTGAAAATGCAACCCACTGCCTGAAAGGCAGGACTTGTGCGAAAAGTCCTGCCTTTCAGGCAGTGGGTTGTATTTTCACTTCTTCCGCAGGCTACGCTATCGCTTGCCTGCGGTTATGAAAATTTCGCCTTTCAGGCGAATAGCGCCTCAAAAAAAGTTTTAGCCATAAAAATTTTATGCAAACGGAGCAATGGAAGGAGAAAAGTTGTAGCCGGAAAAGAGGGTAAAAAGCGGCAAAAACAAGAAATTATAATAATTTATGGTGCTCCCCAGACGAAAGTCTAAGTTTTTATCTTGTTTTTTTGTTAAATTTTAAATTTTCCCTTGTCTTTTTGTCTTTTTTTAAAAAACTTTGTGTACATTTGCGCCCTGTTAAGAAAAGATATTTATTTATTAACGAATATTACCGGATTGTATTTATCCATAAGTGATATTTAAGATTATATAATTAATTGTGAAACAATATATTTGGACATATAAACACTCTTTCTTATTGTCTTTAGATAAAGACGAAAGGTGTGTTTTTAACACTTTTTATCTACCCATCCGGCGTAAACAAACGGATGCGTATATTCGGGTAAATTTTTAATTTTTTGTTTAATAAAAATAAATCTATGAAACAAAGCAAATGCATGAATGACAAAGAAGGTTTCAAACCTTCCGGATGTGTTTCGGAGAGAAAAACGGGGAGGAAATGGGCAGTAATGCTATTTCTCGTTGCCATGGGCTGTATGTCCTTTGCAACCGCTTATTCTCAGGAGATTAAAGGTGTCGTAGTCGACGAAAAGGGAGAACCCTTGATTGGCGCTACTGTATTGGTTGTAGACGGTAAAGAAAAAGCGGGTAGCCTGAACATTGCGGCTTCTGTAGGCGTAAACGGAGGTTATACCTTGCGGGTACCCAACACCAACCTTGCATTGGAATTCCGTTACATAGGGTATATATCCCAAGTGATTCCGGCTTCCGATACGAAAGCGCTGAGCCGGGTAGTGTTGAAAGAAGACGCAAATTTGCTTGATGAAGTGGTCATCACCGGTATGACAAAGATCGACAGACGTTTGTTTACCGGGTCTTCAGCACATTTACAAGCTTCGGATATTAAATTAGACGGTGTGGCTGAAGTGAGCCGTGGTTTGGAAGGCCGCGTAGCCGGTGTGTCGGTTGTAAATGTATCCGGTACATTTGGCGCTTCGCCTAAAATTCTGATACGTGGCGCTACCTCTATTTCCGGGGATTCCAACCCTTTGTGGGTAGTAGACGGCGTAATTATTGAAAACGTAGTTGAGGTAAGCGCCGACCAAATTGCTTCGGGAGATGCAGAAACCGTGTTGAGTTCTGCAGTAGCCGGTTTGAATGCCGACGATATCGAAACTTGGGACGTATTGAAAGATGCGGCGGCTACTTCTATTTACGGCGCAAAAGCCAAATCGGGAGTGATTGTCATCACGACCAAGAAAGGTAAATCGGGTAAATCCCGCATCAGTTATTCCGGAGAATTTTCTTCCCGCTTAATACCGAGTTACAGTAATTTCAACATCATGAACTCTCAAGATCAAATGAGTGTGTATCAAGAGTTGGAACAAAAAGGCTGGTTGAATTTCAGCCAAACTTTCCGTGATAAAGAAACGGGTATTTATGGAAAAATGTATCAGATGATGAATACCTACAATCCGGCAACCGGCGCATTTTTGCTTCAGAATACCGAAGCTGCAAAAAATGCTTACCTTCGGGACGCCGAATACCGGAATACCGATTGGTTCCAGGAATTATTCAACAATTCGATTTCGCAAAACCATGCAGTCAGTCTTTCGGGCGGAAATGACAAGTCAACGTATCGCGCCTCCATGAGTATCATGAATGATCCGGGATGGTACAGACAAAGCAATGCCCGTCGGTATACCATTGGTTTGAAAGTAGATCACCAACTTTCCAATAGCCTCTTATTTGAAATGGCGCCTCGCGTTGCGTACCGCAAACAGAGAAGCCCCGGTACCATGGGACGAAACACGGATGTGGTGTATGGAGAAGTGGGTCGGGAATTTGATATTAACCCGTATAGCTACGCATTAAATGCTTCCCGCACTTTAGATCCGAATGAAACTTACACCCGTAATTATGCGCCGTTCAATATTTTTGATGAATTGGACAACAATTACATGGATTACAATATTGCAGATATTACGGTGCAAGGACAATTGACATGGAAAGCATTCAAAGGTTTTGACGCAATACTTTTGGCGGCTACCAATTACCAGATGTCAAGCATCGAACACAACATTACCGACAATGCCAATCAGGCCATGGCGTATCGCGCCATGCCGGATGCGGTCGTAAGAGATAATAACTCTTATCTGTATAAAGATCCTGATTATCCGTATAATTTACCGATTTCAGTACTTCCCTACGGCGGTATCTATTACCGGAAAGACAATAAGGCATTGACGTACCAATACCGCTTGTCTGCCAATTATTCGACGAATATCAATATTGATCACCTCTTTCATATTTACGGCGCTACCGAAATGACTTCGAACGATAAGGATAATTCCTGGTTTCGTGGTTGGGGTCGCCAATACACCAAGGGCGATGTGCCGGTTTATGCCTACGAAGTATTTAAGAAAGGACAACAGGACGGTACAAAATACTTCGATTACAGTCCTTCATACGACCGTTCCCTGTCTTTTTCTGCCAACGGGAATTATTCCTATAAAGGCAAATACAACTTATCGGGAACCGTTCGTTACGATGGATCGAATCAGTTAGGGAAAGCCCGTTCGGCCAGATGGTTGCCGACATGGAACGCGGGCGCTGCATGGAATATTCATGAAGAATCGTTTTTCGAGGATTGGAAAAGTGTAATGTCGCATTTCAAACTGTTTACATCGTATGGTTTGACGGCCGATAGGGGTGGCGCTACCAATTCACAGATCATTATCCGCTCACAGAATGCCTGGCGTCCGGAAATTGCGGCGCAAGAGCCTGAATTGTATATTTCAAGTTCGGAAAACAGCGAGTTGACTTACGAAAAGAAGTATGAATTGAATATGGGTACGGAGATGGGATTTTTGCAGAACCGCATCAGCCTTGATTTTCAACACTTCCGTCGTCATAATTTCGATCTGATAGGTCGCATTGACGTCATCGGAGCAGGTGGGGACATATCAAAAAATGCCAACGTGGCTGCGATGGATTCAAAGGGCTGGGAATTTACATTGAATACCAGAAACATCGTGTCTAAAGATTTTCGATGGACTACTGCGCTTATTTTTTCCGATATCCGGCTGAAAATTGTTGAGTTGAAAAATGACCAACGAGTGATTGATTTGATAACCAATACGGGAAAGAATTTTGGGCTGGTTGGAGATCCGCGGCGGGTACTGTATTCTGTGCCTTTTGCAGGATTGGATGAAGATGGATTTCCTACTTTCTATAACGAAAACGGAGAACGTGTTTGGAATGTTTACCTGCAAAACAGGGAAAACCTGGATTTCCTGAAATATGAAGGTCCTGCCGATCCTACTACTTTTGGCAGTTTGGGCAATATTTTCAATTACAAAAATTTACGTTTGAATGTGTACATCACCTATTCCTTTGGCAACAAATTGCGTTTGGATCCGGTGTTCAGTCGCTCATATACCGATTTTACTGCCATGCCGAAAGAATTCAAAAACCGTTGGGTTTTGCCGGGAGACGAAAATTACACCAATATTCCGGTCATTCCGACTACGCGTCAGGCTACCAAAATAGGTGATTTGCGTTATGCGTACAATGTTTACAACTATTCCGATGTTCGTGTAGCCGATGGTGGATTTGTCAGGATGAAAGAACTTTCCCTTGCTTACGACCTGCCCAAGAAATGGCTTTCTAAAGCAGGCATAAATAATCTTTTGCTTAAATTGCAGGGAACGAACTTGTTTTTATTGTATGCCGATTCGAAACTGAACGGACAAGATCCCGAGTTTAATAATTCAGGAGGAGTTGCGATGCCGATGGCTAAACAATATACTTTTACAATCTCATTTGGTTTATAAAAATTTGATAATTATGAAAATAAAATTTATATTATTGTTTTTGCCTGTATTGTTTTTATTCAATACAGCTTGTGATGATTATCTGGATGTGATGCCGGATAGCCGTACGGAATTGGATACCGATGAAAAAATAGCCAATCTGTTGGTAAGCGCTTATCCTACTCACAATTTTGTATATATGTCCGAAATGTCTTCGGATAATACCGACTGGAGGGAAAGTAGCTATACTTCCCTGAATCTGGTTCAGGAACAATTATTTGCATGGGAAGATGTGAAAGATAATTCGGGGAATGACTCTCCGGAAGCTTTTTGGGAATCTTCCTATGAAGCGATTGGCACTGCCAATGTCGTCCTGAAAAAAATAGAAGAATTGGGTAATCCCGAAAGGTTTGATCCGCAAAGAGGAGAAGCGCTAATGGTACGCGCTTACAATCATTTTTACTTGGTCAACATTTTCGGAAAACACTATTCCGAGAAAACGAGTGAAACCGATTTGGGCGTGCCGTATGTAGAAGAACCGGAAACGACGGTGAACCCCCATTATGAACGCGACTCGGTGGCTGAAGTTTACCGCAAGGTCGAACGGGATATGTTGGCCGGATTACAATTAATTGACGACAATGTTTACGGGGTTCCCAAGTATCATTTCAACCGTAAGGCTGCTTATGCTTTTGCCACTCGCTTTTATCTTTTTTGTCGCCAATATGATAAAGTGATTGAGTATGCCAATCTGGTGCTTGGAGAAAATCCTAAGGATATGTTGCGCGATATGAAGCAATTTACAGCGCTGACAAGCGATTTCCAGCTGAGAGCTAAACATTATGTAAAAATGGAACACAATGCCAATCTGTTGATTGCATCGCTTTACAGCAGTATTTATTCTTTTGGTAATTACAATTCCGGAAAGAGATATCTACATTCGGCTTTGATTTCTAATACGGAAACCATACGGTCTCCCGGTCCCTGGGGTATTTATTCAGCGGCGTTGTATTACCTGGCTTCCTCTTCCTATACTGCCGGGTACGTTTCGACGCCCAAGATTCCCTATTATTTTGAATATACGAATCCGATAGCGAGAACCGGATATTCACATTCCATCTA
>JAITQA010000082.1 GCA_031289145.1 Dysgonamonadaceae bacterium
CTCTTAGTCGACAGGACGGGGTCAGTTGAAAAAAACAGGAGGATTGGGATAGAAATGGCGGCTTTGCCGCCATTTCTATCCCAATCCTCTCTCCCCAAAATGAGTTGTCGTCTTGTCGAGCGAAGCGGAGCGGAGACATCTCTCGCTAATTATCAGCAACATAAAAATTATTCTTTTTTTCTGGTTATAAGATTTTTTTGATATTCTTTCATTCCTAAGAGATAAACATTCTGTACTTTATTTATATCACCAGTGACGATAAAGTGCCGCTTACATTGGTCGTTCTACCGGAGTTATTCCTGAAAAGTTCTATTTTATAAATTTTTCTCAGCAAATAATTTTATTATCCAAAACTATTTAGTATATTTGCAGCATTATAAGTACACGATGAAAATAGTATCGCACAGAAAATTGAAAGAGTTCTATCAAATGAGCGGACGGGAAGATTCGCGCATTGCTTTAGAACGGTGGTATGATATTGCCAAAAAAGCCGAATGGAAAAATCTTTCTGATATTAAGACTGATTTCCATGCTACTGACTTCATTGGTAATCAGCATTATGCTTTCAATATTAGCGGCAATAAATACAGGTTCGTAGTCGTAATAAAATTCACAATCGGGTATATTTACATCCGTTTCGTAGGAACACATGACGAATATAATAAAATAGATTGTTCAACTATATAAAAAGCAGGTTATGATAACAAAAGAAAAATACGAATTTGCACAAGTCAGGGTAGAGGAACTTTTATCATTAGTTGATGATAATACGCCTGCAAATGACAGGAATGCAGTAGAACTTTCGCTTATGTCGGATATAGTAATATCGTACGAAAACGAACATTATCCTATGGAAAAGCCTTCTATTTCCGAATTAATCGAATTGTATCTGGAAGAAAAGGGAATGACGCAGAAACAACTTGCGAGAGAAATAGGATTAAGCCCTTCGCGTGTGAACGATTATATTTCCGGTCGCTCGGAGCCTACTTTGAAAAACGCCGGATTGCTGTGCAGGGTATTGGAAATACCTCCGGCTGTTATTCTTGGGCTTTGAAATAATTACATTTATGCGCATGAAAGAACACTTTTTAGTACTGCTTTCGGTTGCCGTACTTCTGGCGACTGGATGCACGAGAAAAAATGCACACTCCGGAAGAGATGATTTCAGCCGGATTTTG
The DNA here is from genome assembly GCA_031289145.1 of Dysgonamonadaceae bacterium. Taxonomy (GTDB): domain Bacteria; phylum Bacteroidota; class Bacteroidia; order Bacteroidales; family Azobacteroidaceae; genus Azobacteroides. The sequence goes on from JAITQA010000082.1 coordinate 1,179, forward strand.
AGCAAGGGTGAGATTGATGTGCTTACTGTATCCGGTTCGATGTCTTATTTTATTTATAAAGGTGAACCCAGAGGGTATGAATATGAATTATTAAACAGTTTTGCCGAAAATTACAAGCTCAAGGTAAATATCCGCCCGGTTGAAAATGAGACCAAACTTATGGAAATGTTACTCCGAGGGGAAGGCGATTTGATTGCCTGTAATATTCCTATTTCTAACGAAGGCAAAGAAAAACTGTTGTATTGTGGCCGCGAAGTGATTAATGAACAAGTGCTGGTACAACGCGCCAATAGGGGAGACACCCTTTTGAAAGACGTTACCGGACTGATTGGAAAAGAGGTTTGGGTAATTCATGACAGCAAACACTACAAACGCTTGGTAAACTTAGACAATGAATTGGGCGGAGGAATCCATATCCGCACGATTGATAAAGACACTGTTTCGGTTGAAGACCTGATCGAAATGGTGTCTAAAGGAAAACTTGCTTATACTGTGAGCGATGCGGATATGGCCGGCCTCAACAAAACTTATTTTCAGAACCTCAATATTGCAATGGTAGTAGGCCATTCCCAACGTTCGTCTTGGGCAACCGGGAAAGACTCTCCCAAACTTGCAGCCGCTATTGACAAATGGTTTACTGAAAACCAAAACAAAGCCGGTTACAAAAAAATCACCAAACGGTATTTCGAAATGAGTAAATTACCCGGCGACGAACCTGCACCGGTTATTGGCCCCGGACAGATTTCCCCTTACGACAGTTTGTTCAGACGATATGCCGCTAAAATACCTTGGGATTGGCGATTGCTGGCATCCGTCTCCTATCAGGAGTCCAAGTTTCATACCGACCTTGTTTCATGGGCGGGCGCTACCGGATTAATGGGCCTGATGCCGCGGACAGCACAAGCATTTGGTATTTCGGAAGATATGATTTTTGACCCTGAAAGCAATGTCAGAGCGGCAGTCGACCTTATCAAACGGCTGAATCGTTCGTTTTCAGCTATTGAAGATGAAAATGAGCGGATAAAATTTATTCTTGCATCCTATAATGCCGGTAGCGGCCATATCTACGATGCCCAGGCTTTAGCCGAAAAATACGACAAAAACGCATACCTGTGGAGCGATGTGGAGGAATACCTCAAGCTGAAAAGTTTACAGGAATATTACAATGACCCTGTCTGCAAGCAAGGATATTTCAGAAGCGGAGAAACCGTTAATTATGTTCGGAATGTTTTTGAACGGTGGATTTATTATGGGGAGGCTGTTAAGAACTAAAAGGTAAAAGATAAAAACTAAAAGGTAAAAATTAAAATTAAGAATGATGAAACATTATTATCAGTCTTTTATGGGTACTTGGGAAATTACTGCCGGTGAAGAGGCTGTCACCGGAATACGGTTCGTCGAAAATTATCAAACCGATGAAACTGCAAGAGAGATAGCCGTATCACCGGTAATCAAGGAAACTTGTAAACAATTGGACGAATATTTTGCCGGAAAACGTCGGGTATTCGATTTACCGCTCGCCCTTTCCGGAACGGATTTTCAACAAAAAGTCTGGCAACAATTGCAACAAATTCCTTACGGAAAAACCATCAGTTATGCGCAATTGGCCGATGCAACGGGCAACCCGAAAGCTTGCCGGGCGGTAGGTTCGGCCAACGGGAAAAATCCTGTGGCTATTGTTATCCCCTGCCACAGGGTTATCGCTTCCGGCGGAGGTTTAGGCGGTTATGCTTATGGATTAGCGATAAAGCAAGAATTATTGGCATTGGAGAAGGGATAAAAAAGAAAATGAAACCGACAAAGAACAGTCTTTTTTATTACCTGCTTCAATTATGATTATTCGCTTGATTTTGAATAGTTTCGTGCATGGCGGCAGCCGCTTTTCGTCCGTCTCCCATGGCTAATATCACCGTGGCTCCACCTCTGACAATATCGCCTCCGGCATATACTTCCGGCAAGTCTGTTTGCAGGCTGTCCTGATTCACGATAATTGTTCCCCATTTGCTGACGTTTAATCCTGAAAAGGCGCTCGGAACGAGTGGGTTAGGGGATACGCCTATCGCTACGACAACCAAATCCACATCAATCGTTTCGGTTGCGCCGGGAATCTCAACCGGTTTTCTTCTACCGGATGCATCCGGTTCGCCGAGTTTCATTTTTTGGACGACCATCTGTTTTATCCGGCCTTTTTCATTGCCTGTATATTGAATGGGATTGTTGAGGTTCATAAATAGAATGCCCTCTTCCTTGGCATGCTTTATCTCTTCGATGCGGGCGGGCATTTCTTCTTCCGAACGGCGGTAAACAATCATCGCTTTTTCGGCGCCCAATCGTCTGGCGGTGCGAACTGAATCCATGGCCGTATTTCCTCCGCCGATGACGGCAACTTTCTTACCGAAAAATACAGGAGTGTCGGTCTCTTCCCTGTTGGCGCCCATCAGGTTTATCCGGGTCAGGTATTCGTTGGCCGATAAAACACCGGCAAGATTTTCGCCGGGGATATCCATGAAATTGGGCAATCCGGCTCCACTGGCTATGAAAATACCTTTGAATCCTTCTTTGTGGAGGTCTTCCTGTGAAATGGTTTTTCCTACAATGCAATTTGTAACGAATTGCACGCCCATTTTTTGCAGGTTACCGATTTCTACGTCTACAATATCGTTTGGCAAGCGAAATTCGGGAATACCGTATTTCAATACGCCGCCGATTTCGTGTAAAGCCTCAAAAACGGTGACCTCGTACCCGTATTTGGCCATCTCACCGGCAAAAGACAGGCCGGCCGGCCCGGAACCGATAACGGCTATCTTTATTCCATTCTTTTCGGCCAATCCGGGAATGGAAAACGAACCGCTTTCCCGTTCATAATCGGCTGCAAAACGTTCCAGATAACCGATAGCCACGGCTTCACTGTTCATTTTCAATCGGATACATTTGTTTTCGCACTGCTTTTCCTGTGGGCAAACCCGTCCGCACACAGCCGGTAGCGCAGAAGTTGCTTTCAGTGTTTTGGCGGCAGCCAATATTTCGTTACATTCTATGTATTTAATAAATTGGGGGATATTCACACCTACCGGACAGCCGGTCATACAGGCAGGGTCCGGGCAATCCAAACAGCGTTTGGCTTCCGTTAGCGCCTGTTCGAGCGTCAAACCCAAATTTACCTCGTCGTAGCTGTGACTGCGGTATTCGGCATCCAATTCCTGCATTTTCACGCGCGAGATATTCATTCTCTCTTTGTTTTTCAAACTTTTACGCAGGTCTTCTCGCCAGGATTCATTTCTTTCTGCTTTTAAATACGCCATATTTGCCATAAATTTATTTATAGGGATGTTTCAATCGTGCGTTTTTACATTGTTTCATATTCTTTGTAAGCGTTTAACCGCATCATCATTTCATCGAAATCCACTTGGTGTGCGTCAAATTCCGGGCCGTCTACACAAACGAATCGGGTTTTGTTGCCGACTGTTACCCGGCAGGCGCCGCACATGCCTGTCCCGTCAACCATAATGGTATTCAGGGAGGCTACGGTGGGGACATCGTATTTTTTAGTCAATAAGGAAACGAATTTCATCATGACAGCCGGGCCGATGGTCACACACAAATCCACTTTTTCGCGGTTGATAACTTGTTCTACGCCTTGTGTGACCAAGCCTTTTTGTCCATACGAACCATCGTCCGTCATAATCACTATCTCATCGGAAAAGCGTTTCATTTCTTCTTCCAGGATGATTAAATTTTTTGTCCGTGCGGCCTGTACAACAATTACTTTGTTGCCTGCCTGTTTCATGGCTTCCACAATGGGCAACATGGGCGCTGTGCCTACACCGCCACAGGCGCAGACGACCGTTCCGAAATTTTCGATATGCGTGGCTTTACCCAAAGGGCCTACCAAATCGGTGATATATTCGTTTTCGTTCAGGGAACAAATCTTCCGGGAAGATTTCCCTACTTGTTGTATAACCAAAGTGATGGTGCCGGTTTGTGTATTGGCGGCTGCAATAGTCAAAGGCACCCTTTCTCCGTATTTTCCCACTTTCACGATAACAAAATGACCGGCCTTGCGGGATTTTGCGATGAGTGGAGCCTCCACCTCTAATTGGACTACATTTTCAGAGAGGTATTTCTTTTCAATGATTCTGTTCATATTTACTATGAATTATTTTTTATTTTCACTTTGTGTGTATTTTCTATACAAGGTATCGGCTATCAATAGTAATAGAATGGAAAAGCCGATTACGATAAGGTTTGTATCGAAATGCAAGTTTATTTTCGGAAATGAAAAGGAAAATTCCGGAATAAAAAGTTTGCATAGATAAATGACCAGCGCCGGGAGCAAAATCATGCTCAAAGCGCCCGCCGTCATTTGCAGAAAAACGAGGCCGTTTTTTCTTTTCCGGGCAATCTGTGCTTCCTTTTCAATTTTCTCCATCAAATTTATCGTAAAATCAGGCGTGGGAGTATCCAGGGCAATTCCATTGAATAATTCCCTTAATTTATTGTCTGATATTTCTTTATAATCATTCATTTTGTATCAATCGATTTATTTCCAAAGCCAATTTTTTTCGTATCCGGTGCAATTTCACCTTCACATTCGAAACGGACAAACCGCTTATCTCGCTGATATTTTCAACGGACTGTCCGTCTAAGTAGTACAAAGTAACTAAAAAAATTTCATCCGGCGGCAATTTTTTTATTGCTTTTTCGAGAAATTGCAGTTTTATTTCCCTGTCAAAATCCTCATTTTCATCCGTAAATACTTCATTTGCAGTTAGAAATTCCTCATTTTCGGAAATGAAATAGATTTTCTTCTTTCGTAATTCCGACAGGGTAGTGTTGTATGCAATTCGGTACAACCAGGTTGAAAATGCCGATTCTTCTTTGAATTGGCCCAGCGACTTGAATGCTTTGATAAAAACTTCCTGGGTAATGTCTTCCGCATCTTCCTTGTTTTCAACAATTTTCATGACAATCGTAAAGACCATCTGCTGATAAGCGGATACAATCGCCGAAAAAGCGCGGATATCTCCGGCTTTCACACGCTGTATAGCGAGAAGGTCATTTACGTTTTGCATATCTTTTTAGACGCAGGAACAGGGAATTCGGTTACAAATATAGTGAAATTTTATTTTGTAACCTTTCGGGTATCCTTGCGTCAAATGGATAGTAGTAAAAATTTAATGTTTCACAAATAAAAATTTATCATTATGAAAGATTTAGTACCGATTTTAATTGTTGGATTTATCGTTTTGGGGACTTATAAACTGTTTGAATTGTTTATAAAAAGGAAGGAAAGATTAGCCATCATTGAAAAAATCTTTAGTCTTTCGTCGGACAAGGAAATTTCGGGTTCCATTCGCTTACCGGAAATTTCATTCGGCGGTAAAGCGTTTGATTTCTGGTCTTTGCGATTGGCCTTGTTATTGATGGGGATTGGTTTGGGTTGTTTGACAGCTTATTTTGTGCAGTACAACATGCTTACTTCATCGCTTCAATCGTATGTTGATACTCAGGGAGACAATTGGCAGTTCAGAAATGAGTTTTACGAGATGAAAAGTATCATTTATTTTGCTTGTATCACGCTTTTCGGAGGAGCCGGTTTGCTGTTGGCTTACTTGCTTGAGTTGAGGCGAACCAAAAAAAATTGAGTTCGGGGCTGTAATTCCAAGTTGTGTATTTTTGTTCTGATTGTTTTTTGTGTTACTTTTGTGCCTTACTACATCAACAAAGTGACGAAAAATGATACGGACGGTTAGAAATTACATTGAGAAGCAAGATTTGCTGTGTCCCGACGATAAGGTAATTGTCGGATTGAGCGGTGGAGTTGATTCGGTTGTTTTGCTGTATATACTTCACCGCTTGGGTTATGAATGTATTGCGGCGCACTGCAATTTCCATTTAAGGGGTGAAGAATCAGTCAGGGATGAGGTTTTTGCCAAGCGGCTGGCACAATCTTTTGCCATTCCTTTTTTCAAACAGGATTTTGATACTTGTTCCATTGCGAAAGCGCGAGGGATTTCTATTGAAATGGCTGCCAGAGATTTACGGTATGCATGGTTTGAGTCTTTGCAGGAAAATTTTCATGTGCCGTTTACTGCCGTAGCTCACCATAAAGACGATAGTCTTGAGACCCTGTTACTCAATTTGATTCGTGGAACGGGCATTAAGGGTTTGACGGGAATCAAGCCCCGAATCGGTTCTATTATACGCCCTTTGCTTTGTGTGTCGAAAGCGGATATTCTGCAATTTGCCGAGAAGGAAAATCTTACTTTTGTTACGGATTCCAGCAATTTGCAGGATGTGTATATGCGGAATAAAATCCGCAATCAGCTTTTCCCGCTTATGGAAACCATCAATCCTTCTGTGCGGAAAGCTTTGTTGCAAACGATGCATAACCTGAACGAGGTTGCCAGGATTTATGATGCGGAAGTTGAAAAAAACTGTCGACTTGTCTATGATACGGAAAAAGGAAGCATTGATATAGCCCTTTTAAAAACTTTTCCTTCTCCGGAATCAATTTTGTTTGAATTGTTGAAAGTGTATGGATTCGGGAAAGATGTCGTCAGGGAAATTTACTTGGCGATGGATGGCTTGTCCGGCAAAGAATTTTATACGGATAATTATTGTTTGACAAAAAACCGGACGGAATTTTTACTTTCTCCGATTGAATCGGAGGAAAAAGAAGCATACCCTATTTCTGTAGAAGACGCTGCTATTGAATATCCTTTTCGGATGGAAATAACTTACGCAGATAAAGATGAAAATTTCCGAATGGAGAAATGCAAGCATATTGCTTATTTGGATTTTGATAAAATTCAATTTCCACTGACGCTTCGTAAATGGCAAATCGGCGATAAATTTGTTCCTTTCGGCATGACCGGCTTTCAGAAATTAAGCGATTATTTCAACAATAACAAATTCAGCAAACCCGAAAAAGAAAAAACATGGCTACTTACTTCCGAAAATAATATTGTCTGGATAGTGAATCATCGTATTGACAACCGGTTTAAATGCACGGAAAGCACGAAAAAAATAATGATTTTAAAACTTTTATGAAAATTATTTGTGTAATAAATATTTTTAATGTAATTTTGCACCATATTTATTCTAAAGTATAAGATTAATCCCAAAAACATTTCTATTACTAAGTGTTTTTCTTCTATATATAATGTGTTCTATTCGAAATATTTATAAATTATTTTATGCAGAAATATAATATTTTGCAACTGAAAGAAATGCCGCAAGACAATCTGGTTGAAGTAGCCAAAGAGTTAGGTATAAAGAAAGTCAAGAAATTGGATAAAGACGAATTGGTGTATCAAATACTTGACCAACAAGCCATTGTGAATGCTGCTCTACAGACGGCAACAGGTAAAAACATTGATGATAAGCAAAGACGAAGAAGAGGTCGACCCCCGAAATCAGACGGGAAGCCCCCGGTTAACAAACAGCCTAAAACAGATATAATTCCACCGGCAAAAGAAAATCCGAACAAAAAAAATACGGTTGAGGGCGAAATTAAAGAAATTAAGAAAATAACAAAGAATCCGTCTGAACAAAAAGAAGATAAACCGGCCGGTATTGTTGAAGAAGCGCCTCAAATAGCGGAAAAAAATGCGCCGGTCAAAGTACGGGTGGGCGTTCCGCAACAAAAAAAGCGGAGAGTCCGCATAGAAAAGCCTCAGATAAAGCCGATAAATGCAAATCAAAATAACATTAATCCGGCTGCTGCTTTAGCGCCGGTTACTGTAACGCCGCCTGATAATGTAGCTCAGCCTGCTGTGGTTCAGCCTGCTGTCGATCCGCTTGCTGTAACGCCGCCTGATAGTAATTTGCCCGCAAGTCCTCCTGCCACTGCAAATCCGGAGCCGGTTCAAGCGCCGGTTGAAAAAGTAAAAGAACCGGATGCGCCGGTAAAAGTTCCGGTAGAGGTTGTTGAAAAAGAAATCAATAAGGACGAAAATACAGTTCCGGGAAAGATGGTTTTCCGTCATAATCCGGAAGTGAAAAGCGTAATGGATGAAGTGTTGTTCACTTCAAAAAATCCGCAACCGAAACAGTCTGCCAACCAGCAGAATCAACAGGCGTCCCCGGCGCAAGCCCGGAACAACTTTAATAAGAATGTGAGCGCTACGCCTCAGAATACGCAGAAAGAAAAAACATTCGAATTTGATGGTATTCTGACAGGGACAGGCGTATTGGAAATCATCCAGGAAGGATACGGTTTTTTGCGTTCCTCCGATTACAATTACCTGTCTTCGGCTGATGATGTATACGTTTCCCAGTCGCAGATAAAACTTTTCGGTCTGAAGACCGGCGATGTGGTAGACGGTCCGATTCGTCCGCCGAAAGAAGGCGAGAAATTTTTCCCTTTGGTGAAAGTGGATTTAATCAACGGATTGCGTCCGGAAGAAGTGCGTGACAGAGTTCCCTTTGACCATTTGACGCCGCTGTTTCCCGAAGACCGTTTCCGCCTGACGGCCAGCATGAGTCCGAAAGTTGTAGATAGAATTTCTCCACGGGTGGTGGATTTGTTTTCGCCGATAGGTAAAGGTCAGCGGGGATTGATAGTCGCCCAGCCTAAAACAGGTAAAACGATGTTGCTGAAAGACATTGCAAATTCCATCGCATGGAATCATCCCGAAGTATATATGATTGTGCTGTTGATTGATGAGCGTCCGGAAGAAGTAACCGATATGCAAAGGAGCGTGGATGCGGAAGTAATTGCTTCCACTTTCGACGAACCGGCCGAAAGACATGTCAAGATAGCCGAAATTGTGTTGAGCAAGGCCAAAAGAATGGTTGAATGCGGTCATGATGTTGTGATATTATTGGATTCGATTACGCGCCTGGCACGCGCTTACAATACCGTTCAACCGGCTTCCGGAAAAGTATTGTCGGGTGGTGTGGATGCCAATGCTTTACAAAAGCCCAAACGTTTCTTCGGCGCGGCGCGGAACATCGAAAACGGCGGTTCGCTGACAATCATAGCAACCGCTTTGACGGAAACCGGTTCGAAAATGGACGATGTCATCTTTGAAGAATTCAAGGGTACCGGCAATATGGAATTGCAGTTAGACCGCAAGTTGTCCAACAAGCGGATTTATCCGGCAGTTGATATTGTTGCGTCCAGCACCCGTCGCGATGACCTGCTTCAGGATAGGGAAACCGTTAATCACATGTGGATTCTCCGCAAGTATCTTTCGGATATGAACAGTTTGGAAGCCATGGAATTTGTGAAAGACCGTTTAGAGAAAACATACAGTAATGAAGAATTTCTCGCTTCCATGAATGGCTGATTAAATGTGTTCCAAATCGCTGATAATTATACAATTACTACTCTTTATTCCATTTGGTTTATGTGGACAGGACAGATACCGGGAAACGCTTTTCACGGATGATTTTAGCATCCGGCCGAATGAGGAAGGAAGTTTAAGGCTTAGTATCGACAATACCAGTTTTCTGAAAAATAACGAATTTGACGGAGATATTCAGAAAGGATATACTTTGCCGGGTTTCCGTTTCAGTCCGCGTTTGGTGTATACGCCCATCTCTTTTGTCCGTTTGGAGGCAGGTCTTACCCTGTTGCGGTATTGGGGTACGGACAAATATCCCCAATCTGTTTATCAGCGTATTCCGGATTGGAAAACAGAGCGTTATCAGTATGGTTTTCACTTGCGTCCTTTTTTCAGGGCGCAGATTCAGCCGCACAACAACTTGAGTATTGTGTTCGGCAATGTTTTTGGAGGCGCTAATCACAAACTGATTGACCCTTTGTATGATGCCGAACTGAATTATACCGCCGACCCTGAATTAGGCGCTCAAATGATATACAATTCAAAAATCGCCCATGTAGATGCCTGGGTCGACTGGAAGCGTTTTATTTTTAAGAATGATACGCACAATGAAACCGTTACGGTCGGTATTTCATCCTGCCTTCACCTGTTGAATCCACAGCAGCAGGGTTTTTACATGGGGATTCCCGTGCAGGTATTATTGACGCATCAAGGCGGGGAACTGGATATAGTACAGGATACCATTTTTTCCGTTGCGAATGGGAGTGCGGGTTTACGCTTCGGATTCAATTTTGGCGAGTCGGTAGTAGAGTCTTTGCAGTTAGATGTGATGGGCTTGGGGGCTAATCTGTTTTTTTCCGACAAAGATGCATTTCCGTTTACGAAAGGCTGGGCTTTTTATTCCGGCTTGAAAGTTAAATTCAAGTATTTGCAAGCGAATATGAATTTCTGGAGAAGCGGAAACTTTGTCAATATCATGGGAAATCCGGTTTTCGGCAATCTCTCAACCACCATTGAAGGACGTACTTTTCCCCGTACGATGGTACTTAATCCCGGATTGAAATATGAGCAAACTTTCGACAAAGCCTATCACCTCGGCATTGATGCGGAAATATTTTATAATCCGAGACTTTACGCCTATTACAGAAATAGCGACCCGATACAGATAACCAAGTCATTTTCCTGGTCGACCGGATTGTATCTGCGGATTAATCCGTCGATAATTTTGAAAAAATCAAAGTAGAATCAATTATTTAACGATGAAAAAAATACTATTGTCATTTATTCTAACAGTTATTCCTTGTGTTCTACTTTATTCCCAAGGAATAAATTATGATTATGATACAGTAAAAGTCCGTTGCCTTTACCACCAATCTTCTGTAATGGATACCCTGAATGTAAAGAAAAAAACAGTTGATTTGATGCTGTTGGATATTGGGAACAATGTTTCCAAGTATCACCCTTTCTATAAAACAGTCTTGGATTCTGTGGTAAGAACGATGGCAAGTCAAGGCAAAACGCCTAATGAGGTGGCCCCAGCTATTTTAAAATTAAAAAAAACTTCCTTTGTAACAGATTACATCATTTAT